>JAUXJK010000160.1 GCA_030624785.1 Actinomycetes bacterium | reverse complement strand
TCAAGGAGGGAGTCGCCGCGATTCGTGAGCGTCGCTCCCCGCGGTTCGGCGAGCGTCGCTAGCTAGGCCATCGGCGTCTCGAGCTTCGTTGCTCGCGACGACATGTCGCTATCGTGCATTGCGTGAGCGACGTTCACAGTCGGCACGTTGACCATCTACGCTCCCGCGTTCTGCTGGGTGGCGGAGTCACGTCTTCCGAACTTCGACGGCTCGCTGCGGATCACGCGGGCCGAGTCGTGATCGAGCCCGATCGCGCTCACGCGAGAGAGACACCAGAGCACCAACAGCGTTTACCGAGCCAGATCGAGGGATATGTCGAGACGGTGGCTCGACACGCGTACAAGACGGTCGATCAAGACATCGAACACCTCAAGAGGGCCGGCTATAGCGAAGACGCGATCTTCGAGCTCACCGTCAGCGCCGCGCTCGGCGTTGCGCTCGAACAACTCGAGAGCGCGACAGCTGTCATCAGGAGCCCGAACGCGTGAGGCTTTCGATCCTCGAAAGCGGGCACGACGGGGCGGCACACGAGGCTCTGCAGGAGCTTCGGCTATCGCTTGGTTCCGACGTATTGCCAGGATCGCGGGCAACGATTCTCTACCGTCCGGAGTTCTTCGGCAAGCGGTTTGCGGACTGGCTGCATCCGCTGATGCGAGGGCCGTCAGATTGGACGGTGGGCGAGCGCGAACTGATGGCTGCCTTCGTCTCAAAGCTCAACCAGTGTCCCTGGTGACTCGGGCAACACAGAGCGACCGCGGCGCGGGCGCTAGCTGACGAGCGACTCGTCGACGCGGTTCTCGATGACTACCGCGAGGCTCCGATCTTCGAGGGCCTTCGGCAGACACTCGCCTTCCTCGAAGCGTTGATCGCAAGACCCGCAGGGCTCGACCTGGCAGATGTCGCCGACGCTAAGGCAGCAGGCGTCACCGAAGCGGCGCTTGGCGACGCTGCTCAGATCTGCGCCGCGTTCACGGTGCTCAACAAACTCGCCGACGCCTTCGGTTGGGACATCCTGAGCGAGGAAACATATGCCGAGCGCGCGGCTTCATCGCTTGAACGGGGCTACCTCGTGTCGGAGGATCTCCTCGAGTAGTACGGGTTCCCGTCCGGGTGTGGAACCCATCGGCTTGAGTCGCTGGAAGCGCTCAGCGGCTGAAGCTCGATCAGGCTCGGCGCCGAGAAGTCGCGGGTAAATCGCTCGCGGCGGTCTCGCCGGAGCGCCGCGATTGGCTCGGTCACAACTGACAGTCCGCCGGGATTTCAGATGTACCATCTGTCCGTGCCCGTCCGAGCCGTGCTGACGCTTCTGGGTGTCGTCGTGCTCGTAGTTCTTGCGGCCTGTGGCGGCGACAGCGACGCAGGCGGTGTCGCGACGGGCGAGGAATCCACGAAAACCCGGGCCGCGACACCTCAGGAATCGTCCTCGGACGTTGTCTCAGACGGCGATCAGCAGAGTGGCGGAGGAGTAGTTATCCCCAATGAGGGCGGCCAGCAAGAGGGGCACACCCCGCGAGGGTTCGAGGGCTTCGGAACGGGTCTTTTCGCTGGCGACAATCTCAACCCGGGCTTTCCCGACGGCGACGGAGTGCAGTTGTTCCTGACATTTTCGCTCGATGAGGCTCCGACCGCGGGGGTCCGTTCGGCCACGCTCTCCACCGCGTTTGCTTCCGAGACGGGTGCGCCGTACGTCGATCTAGGCGAGCTAGCTGCTGCGGAGGTCCGGTACGACGAGTTCGGCCCGCAACTCTGGAATCTCGCACCCGTGCCGGGCGGTGCGGTATGCGTCTTTGCGACCTCGTCCGATGGCCCGTTCACGTGCGATCTCACCAGTGCGGTGGAACGCTCGTTGGCGGACGGCCGCCCGTATGTTCAGTTCCGGCTGCGATTCGAGCGGGTCGCCGACGGCGACGGCCAAGCCGATCTAGCAGCGTTCTTCATCACGAACTCGAATACCAACGAGCCAGGAATCTTTACGCTCACCCTTGAATCGAGGTAGACGTGATGCACCGGCCGACATCAGCGAAGGAGATGCATGTCTAGCGAATCAACAAGCCGTCCACCGCTACCGCCGTTCAGCGAGGATTCTGCAGCTCAGAAAGCTCGCATGGCTGAGAACGCTTGGAACACGCGAGAGCCCGAACGCGTATCACTCGCCTACACACCCGACAGCACATGGCGCAACCGCGCCGAGTTTGTGTCGGGCCGCGCTGAGATCGTCAGCTTCCTGCAGCGCAAATGGGCACGTGAGCTCGACTACCGGTTGATCAAGGAACTATGGGCGTTCGAGCACAACCGCATTGCCGTGCGATTCGCCTACGAGTATCACGACGACAGCGGCAACTGGTTTCGTGCCTACGGCAACGAGAACTGGGAGTTCGACGAGCACGGCCTCATGGCGCGCCGCCTCGCGAGCATCAACGATCTGCCGATCGCTGAAGACGAGCGGAAGTTTCACTGGCCGCTCGGCCCACGCCCCGACGATCATCCGGGACTCTCGGATCTCGATCTGTAGTCCGCGTTCAGCCTTCGCGCGCGGAAGGCGCGCGGCTAGGGTCGGCGCGCTGCCCGGAGATGAGTCCGGCGTGTATCGATGCTGAGATGACTGCCCTAACCCGCTGGGTTCTCGCCCACAAGAAGACAGTTGTCTTCGCGTGGCTCGTTGTGGCGATCGCTGCTTTCGCGGCGGTTCAGCCGACCGTTGACGCGCTTTCGGAGGAGTTCTCGGTTCCCGGGCGCGAAGGCTTCGAGACAAACCAGGAGGTGCTGATCACGTATGGCACCGGAGGAGCGGCCACGCCGGTCGTTCCAGTCGTCTCTCTGCCCGACGGAACGACAGTTGACAGTCCAGGCATCCTCGAGGAACTCGGCGCAGCCCTAGAGAAGGTGGATGACGCACTTCCCGCTGCTCGGATTGTCTCGTATGCGTCCACCGGCGATCCCGTATTCGTCTCGGAGGATCGAGCAACGACGTACGCAATCATCTTCATACCTGAGTCGCTCGGATTCGAGGCGGGCAGAGCTGAGGCCGAGGCGGCGCAGGCGGCACTCGAGGGGGTAACGGTCGGCGGCGCCCCGGTGCAGGTAACTGGCCTCGAGGCACTACGTGGCGAAGGCGAAGGCGGAGAGGAGGGGGGCCCGAGCGTGTTGCTCGAAGTCCTCGTCGGAGGTGCCGGGGCTCTGATCATTCTGGCCTTCGTCTTTGCGTCCTTCATGGCGCTCATCCCGTTGCTGATGGCAGTCATCGCCATCCCGACCACGTTTCTCCTCATCTGGCCACTCACGGCGATCACGGATGTATCGATCGTTGTGCAGTTCCTCGTGGCGCTGATCGGTCTCGGAGTATCCATCGACTACGCGTTGCTCGTCGTCATGCGCTGGCGCGAGGAGCGCCAGAGCGCTGACATCGACAACGATACGGCGGTGCAGCGTGCGATGGAACACGCCGGATCCGCGGTGGTGTTCAGCGGCACGACTGTCGCAATCGGCCTACTTGCTCTGGTCATACTCCCACTCCCATTTCTGAGGAGTATCGGAATCGCGGGAATGTTGATCCCATTGGTCAGCACGATCCTGGCGATCACGCTCCTGCCCGTGCTACTCGCGACGATCGGGCCACGGATGGACTGGCCTCGAATTCGTCGCGAAGATCGTGCGAGCCGAGTGTGGACTGCGTGGGCGAGGCTTGTCGTCCGTCACAAGTGGATCGCCTTCATCCTCTCTGGCGCGGTGCTTGTCGCGCTCGTCGTGACCGCCTTTCAGATCCAGGTGGGCAGCCCGCGGGCAGAATCTCTCGCGCAATCGGGTACCGCGCGCGAGGCCTTCGACTGGCTCTCCGATTCGGGGATCGGCGCCGGTCCGCTCTCACCATTCGAAGTGCTCGTGCGCGACGGAGAGCCTGAAGCAGTCGCGATCTCTCTGAACGACGTCGAGGGAGTCCGTGGCGCGGTTGCGTCGACCGACAGCGAATGGCAACAGGGCGGCACCGCCCTTGTGACTGTCGTGCCGATCGAAGATGGAAACTCGGGCGAGGGTCGGGCAACGCTCGATCGCGTGCGAGCTGAGATTGAGGGTGAGGGGAGTGACGCGTCGGTCGGAGGCCAAGCCGCACAGTCGTCAGATTTCGTGGACGCCGTCTATGGGAACTTCCCGCTGATGATCGCCCTGATCGCCGGCCTGTCCTTCGTTCTACTCGTGCGCGCGTTTCGCTCGATCGTGCTCCCGCTCAAGGCTGTCCTGCTCAATATCTTGTCGGTGGCCGCCGCGTGGGGCCTGATGGTGCTGATCTGGCAGAAGGGCTACGGCTCAGATCTGATCTGGGGCATCGAGGCGACCGGTTCGATCACCGAATGGGTGCCGCTCATGGTGTTCGCGTTTCTCTTCGGTCTATCGATGGACTACCAGGTGTTCATCATCGCTCGAATGCGCGAGGGCTACGACCGCTCGAATTCGACATCGACGGCAATCGTCGAGGGCATTGGCCGGACAGGCCGCTTGGTGACGAGCGCCGCGCTCATCCTGTTCCTGGCGTTCATCGCGCTGAGCGCGAGCCCTGGCACGGAGATCAAGATCTTTGCGACCGCTCTAGCGCTCGGCATCCTGCTCGATGCCACGATTATTCGCGCCGTGCTCGTTCCGGCAGCGGTTGCGATCCTTGGCCGCTCGAACTGGGTTCTCCCGGCCAGCATCGCCAGGATTCTGCGGGTCGCGCCGTCGCGGGATGAATCGAGGCACACCGCCAAAGAGGCCTAGCGCCTGGCGAGTGGGTCGGAAGATCCGCTACTCGGACTCGGCGGACAACGCGACTGAGGCGGCGCGGTAATAGGCCGCGGCGCGATCAGCGAAGTGGGCGACTTCCGAGTCGATCTGCGAGAAATCGAACGAGCGGGCGGCATCGCGGAGTTGGTGCTCGCCTGTCGCTTCGATGAAGGCATGAGTCGGGGCTAGGCCAACCGCAGCGTTCCAGTCGACACTGTCGACCCGAGCGTGCAGCGCGTCAGGCAGGTGTGTGCGTCGATGAAAGCCGACATGCATCGTGCAGGGCCACAAGGTCGTATCCATGACGATGCCTACGTGCGCGTCATAGAACTCGTAGTCGGAGAAGCCGAAAGCAACCCAGTCATACGGTGTCGTGAGCCCGCCCTGAGGATCGCGTTCTAGCACGGTTTCTCGATCGAGCTCGCCGACCGTGCCACGAACGTCGAAGTCGGCCAGCTGCGTCTCGACAGTTGTACGGATCGCCAGGAAGATTCCCGGAAAGAACGGTTGTAGCTGCGAGCGCGTAATCAAGAAGTCGCGCAGGCGCACCTTGTCGATCCCCGCGACGTCAGTCACGATGGCAGATCCGCGGCTACTTCGTACATTCTCGGCATTCGTTCCCTGGCAGCTTGCACGTGCTGGCTGGGGAGAGTACGACCTCATCACGCTCTGCGCAAACGCAGACTCGCTGCTGGTCGCAGCGTTGCTTGACGCTGCGGGACG
>JAUXJK010000127.1 GCA_030624785.1 Actinomycetes bacterium | reverse complement strand
TTTCCTGCTCCCCGTTTGCCGCTTCCAAGCGCTTAGCGCGCTCCTTCTCAATCGCTCTCAGCACAGTGACGCGTTCGTCCTGATCTGCAACTGCATCGATCTGCTCGTCGCTTAGCTCACCGACAACAGCTATCACCTGCTTGGCCGTGTGATCGGCATAGTCCTCGTAGGGCTCAGCAGCTTGGGGGGCGTCATCCGTCGAGTCAGCCGACTCCGTTTCAGACGCAGTGTCGTCAACAGCTTCACCATCGTCGTCAGACTCGTCGGTCTCGGTGGCGTCGTCCCCGTCAACATCAACGTCCGCTGCAGCTTCATCGCTCTCAACTGCCGCCTCATCCGTTGACGCATCAGCATCGACGTCTTCCGCGATCGCGGTCTCGTCGGACTCTTCGTCGCTTACGCGTAGAGCACGCAACTCCTCATCGAGTTCGGCCAGCCCAATCACGATATGACTGGTGCGCTTGTGAATCGAGCCCGCGCGCCCGCGCGCCCGCGCGCGCCACCTCTTAAGCGTCGGGCCCTGACCAACATAGGCTTCCTGAATAAAGAGTTCGTCGCCGATGAGATCGTGGTTGGCTTCCGCGTTCGCGACGGCAGACCAGAGCACCTTCTCGACGTCCCGGGCGACTGCGCGCTTGCTAAAGGCCAATACCGTGCGAGCTTCGGGCACCGGCAAGCCGCGGATCTGATCCACAACGAGCTGGGCCTTGCGGGGCGCCGAGCGAACGTAGCGCGCTTTCGCGCGGACCTGAACGGTTGAGTCGGTGGCTGGCATCGTGAGCTCTCGTCTAGCCGCGAATCTGCGCTGTTCGATCGCCCGAGTGGCCGCGGAAATGCCGCGTCGGGGCGAATTCACCAAGCTTGTGACCAACCATCGATTCGGTAATGAACACCGGAATGTGCTTTCGCCCGTCGTGTACACCGATCGTGTGGCTAACCATCTCTGGGAAGACCGTGGATGTCCGCGACCAGGTGCGGATCACGGTCTTCTCTCCTGTTTCATTCATCTTTTGGACACGTTGGAAGAGTCTCTCTTCAACGAACGGTCCCTTCTTGCTCGACCTACTCAACGCGTTCTCCCCTACCTAGCGTCGCTCTCGACCGCGCTTGCGGCCGCGGATGATCAATTCGTCTGAGTGCTTGCCCTTGCGGCGCGTTCGCTTGCCGAGCGTCGGAACGCCCCACGGCGTTACTGGATGTCGTCCGCCCTTTGACTTGCCCTCACCACCACCATGTGGATGGTCGACCGGGTTCATCGCGGAGCCGCGAACAGTCGGGCGCTTCCCCAACCAGCGACTGCGCCCGGCCTTACCGCTCGTGATGTTGATGTGCTCGACATTCCCGACCTGGCCGACAGTCGCACGACACGTCAGCAACACGCGGCGAAGCTCGCCCGACGGGAGCCGCACGACGGCATGAGGCTCGTCCTTGGCCACAAGCTGAATACCGGCGCCCGCGCTCCGTGCCAACTGCCCACCGCGACCGGGCTGCAACTCGACGTTATGAACAACGGTGCCCGTCGGAATGTTGGCAAGAGGCAGCGCGTTCCCCGGACGAATATCTGCGTCAGGGCCCGAGCTGACCGTGTCTCCAACCGATAGACGCGCGGGAGCAACGATGTACGCCTTCGCGCCGTCCGCATAGTGCAGAAGCGCGATGCGAGCAGAGCGGTTCGGGTCGTATTCGATGGCGGCGACGCGTGCTGGAACGCCGTCCTTGAGCCGCTTGAAGTCGATATCGCGATACCGCCTCTTGTGCCCACCTCCGCGGTGGCGAGTCGTGATACGACCGGCTGCGTTGCGACCACCCGTCTTCTTGAGCGGCTGTAGCAGCGCCTTCTCGGGCTTCGTCTTTGTGATCTCTTCGAAGTCGGATACCGATCGGAACCGTCGTCCAGGGCTGGTGGGCTTGTACTTGCGTACCGGCACTAGACGCTGCCTCCCTCGAAGAGATCGATCTTGTCGCCTTCCTTGACCTTGACGATCGCCTTCTTCCAACCGGGGCGGACCCCGCGATGAACACCGCGGCGCTTCGGCTTGGCACGAACATTGGCGACGTTCACTTTCTCGACCGTGACCTCGAAAAGCTCTTCGACTGCCTTGCGAATCTGGGTGCGATGCGCCTTCGGATGAACCCTGAATGAGTACTTGTTGTCTGCAATCAAGCTGTAGCTCTTCTCCGACACGACAGGCGCAATCAAAATCTGCCGGTTCGTGAGATCAAGTCCCATGACTAGCCGGCCCTTCCGGTCACTGCTTCAATTGCGTCCTTCGTTATGAGAAACGACTTGGCCCACACGAGGTCTCGAACCTCGAGGTCATCTGCCGAGCTCACCTGGACGCCCGAAATGTTGCGAAATGACTTGGCGAACGCAACTTCTTCCTCCTGGCACACGACGAGGATCGCCCCGCTCGCGCCCCAGCCAGAAAGCAGCGCTGCCGCCACCCTCGTCGACGGAGTATCGAACGTTGCTGCATCAACCACGCCGATGGAACTCCGAGAGACGTGAGCAGACAGTGCAGATCGCAGTGCTTTCGCGCGCACCTTTCGATTGACCTTTACAGCAAAAGTGCGCATCGTCGGCGGGAAAGCAACGCCGCCGCCTTCGAACTGAACGGCTCGTATCGTTCCTTGCCGAGCGCGCCCCGTGCCCTTCTGCCGCCACGGCTTCGCTCCACCTCCGGCAACCTGCCCGCGACTTTTTGCTCCGCGTGTTCCTGCGCGAGCGTCAGCAAACTCTGCGCGGACGGTCTCATGGATGAGATGCTCGCGGAGTTCGGTGCCGAACACGTTGTCATCGAGTGTCAGAGTGTCCGAACTCTTTCCATTCGTATCGAGAACCGGAGCTTCGAGAGCCATCAGGAACCCTCCTCTCGGACCACGACGACGGCGTTCTTCGAGCCGGGGACGCCACCGGATACGAGCAGAAGATTGTTCTCAACATCGACGTCGACGATGCGAAGCCCCCTCTGAGTGATGCGTGTCCCGCCCATGCGCCCAGGCATGCTCTGGCCCTTGAAGACGCGGGCCGGCCAGGCGGAGGCGCCGATGGAACCCGGGGCCCGGACGTTGCGAGAGCCGTGTGACTTAGGTCCACTGCTGAAGTTGTGACGCTTGATCGTGCCCTGGAAGCCCTTGCCGATCGAGACACCGGAAACCTTGACGGCCTCGCCCGGCTCGAAGGCCTCGACGGTCACCGTGTCGCCCTCACCAAGCTCGGTCTCACCACGGAACTCCACGAGCTCGCGGTGCGGGCCAAAGCCGCCTCGCTTCAGATGCCCGACCTCTCCTTTCGCGAGCTTCCATTCTGCTACTTCGTCAAATGCAAGCTGCGCGGCTTCGTATCCGTCGCGCTCGAGCGTTCGCACCTGAACAACAGGGCAGGGTCCAGCCTGGATAACCGTGACGGGTTGAACATCGCCCGTCTCGTCGTCGAAGACCTGGGTCATGCCCAGCTTGCGACCGATAATGCCCTTCACGCCAGCAACCGTCCCTAGAGCTTGATCTCGATATCGATGCCGGCCGGTAGGTCGAGCCGCATCAAACTGTCCACGGTCTTAGGTGTTGGCGAATGAATGTCGATAAGACGCTTATGCGTGCGAATCTCGAAGTGCTCCCGTGAGTCCTTGTCCTTGAACGGACTCCGGATCACGGTGTAGACGTTCTTTTCCGTCGGCAGGGGGACAGGGCCGGTGACGATCGCGCCGGTGCGCTGTGCCGTTTCGACAATCGATTTTGCTGACTTGTCGAGCTGCGAATGGTCGTAGCCCTTCAGTCGAATTCGGATCTTCTGCTGTGCCAAGCTTCTCTCTCTCGTGTCTCCGTTGGACGGACGACAGCTCCCTGCGCTGACATGCGCATGGCCGGCGGTTCACTCACCACCAGCCTGCTCGTTGCCTTCCCTCGTGGGGTCGAAAACCTACCTGCTACTTGATCACCTTCGTAACAACGCCGGCGCCCACAGTTCGACCGCCTTCGCGAACAGCGAACCGCAGACCCTCGTCCATGGCGATCGGCTGAATCATCTCGACCTCCATGTTCGTGTTGTCGCCGGGCATGACCATCTCCTGACCGTCAGGAAGATTGATCGAACCCGTCACGTCGGTCGTTCGGAAATAGAACTGGGGACGGTAGCCGTTGAAGAACGGCGTATGGCGGCCGCCCTCATCCTTGGACAGGACGTACACCTCTGCGTTGAAGTGCGTGTGTGGCGTAATGGATCCGGGCTGCGCCAGAACCTGTCCGCGCTGGATGTCTTCACGCTTGACGCCGCGAAGCAGCGCGCCAACGTTGTCGCCAGCCCGCCCCTGATCGAGCAGCTTCTGGAACATCTCGACACCGGTAACGGTTGTCTTCTCTGTCTCTTCGGTGATACCGACGATCTCGATCTCGTCACCGATGTTGACGATGCCCTGCTCCACGCGACCGGTTACCACCGTGCCGCGGCCCGTAATCGTGAATACGTCCTCAATCGGCATCAGGAACGGCTTATCGACCTCGCGCTCGGGGTTTGGCACGTAGTTGTCTACGGCCTCCATGAGCTCAACGATCTGCTTCGACCACTCCTCGTCACCTTCAAGCGCCTTGAGAGCCGAGACCCTCACGACCGGGACGTCATCGCCTGGGTAGTCGTACTTTGAGAGCAGCTCGCGAACTTCGAGCTCAACCAGCTCTAGCAGCTCCTCGTCATCGACCATGTCGGCCTTGTTGAGGGCGACAACGACGTAGGGAACATTCACCTGGCGCGCAAGCAAGACGTGCTCTCGGGTCTGCGGCATCGGACCATCCGCGGCCGAGACAACGAGAATCGCACCGTCCATCTGAGCGGCGCCCGTAATCATGTTCTTGATGTAGTCGGCGTGGCCCGGGCAGTCGACGTGCGCGTAGTGTCGATTCTCCGTTTCATACTCGACGTGAGCCGTCGCGATCGTGATGCCGCGCTCGCGCTCCTCGGGAGCCTTGTCGATCTGGTCGAACGCGGTCGCGTCCGTCCCTGTACCCGAATCGGAGAGCACTTTCGTGATCGCCGCAGTAAGGGTTGTCTTCCCATGGTCAATGTGACCGATGGTGCCCACGTTGACGTGGGGCTTATTTCGCTCGAACTTCTCCTTCGACATCCTGCCTCCGTGACTACTCGCCGTTGGCCGCAGCGACGATTTCGCTCGCGACTTCCTGCGGGACTTCCTCGTACCTATCGAACTGCATGGTGAATGTTGCACGACCCTGTGTTGTTGATCGAACGTCGGTCGCATAGCCGAACATGGTCGCGAGAGGCGCATTTGCCTTCACGACCTGAGCATTGCCGCGCGGCTCGAGTCCTTCGACCCGTCCGCGTCGAGAGCTGAGATCTCCCATCACGTCTCCGAGATAGTCCTCGGGCGTGACGACTTCGATAGCCATTACCGGCTCGAGAAGCTTGGTCTTGGCCCGTTGCAAGGCAGCCTTGAACGCCATCGAGCCTGCAACCTTGAACGCCATTTCGCTTGAGTCGACATCATGATACGACCCATCGATCAACTCGACCCTGACGTCGACCACCGGGTAGCCCGCAATGATTCCTGACTCCATCGCTTCTTGCATCCCCTTATCGACCGACGAGATGAACTCTCGGGGAATGGCACCACCGACGATCTTGTCGACAAACTCGTATCCGGACCCGGGCTTGCCGGGCTCCAGGTTGATCACCGCGTGACCGAACTGACCGCGGCCGCCTGTCTGGCGGACAAATCGGCCTTGAACCTTCTCGACGCGCTTGGTCGGACGCTCGCGATACGCGACCTGTGGCCGGCCGATGTTTGCATCGACGCTGAACTCACGCGTCAGGCGATCAACGATGATCTCGAGGTGAAGTTCGCCCATGCCCCAGATCAGGGTCTGCGCAGTCTCTTCATCGGATCGCACTTGAAAGGTCGGATCCTCGTCTGAGAGGCGCTGCAAGGCCTGCGCGAGCTTGTCCTGGTCTGCCTTCGTCTTGGGCTCGATCGCTACCGAGATCACTGGGTCAGGGAAGGTCATCGCTTCAAGCTGGATCGGATTGGATGCAACGGCGAGCGTGTCTCCCGTCGTGGTCTGCTTCAGCCCCACAGCGGCGACGATGCCGCCGGCAGAGACCGACTCAAGCTCCTCACGATGGTTTGCGTGCATCAAGAGGAGCCGCCCGATGCGTTCGGTCTTACCGTTCGAGACGTTGACAATCCGATCGCCGGCATTGACCGTTCCGGAGTACACACGGAAGTAGGTGAGCCGGCCCACGAACGGGTCGCTCATC
>JAUXJK010000079.1 GCA_030624785.1 Actinomycetes bacterium | reverse complement strand
GGCAAGCATCATCGATGCACTCTCCGACGAGCTCCTTGTAGCGCTCCTCGAAGATATGCAGCGGCAGCCGCTCGTGCGGCAAGAGCACCATCTGAAGTGGAAAGAGACCGATCTCCTCCATCTGCCAAAGGGTATGGTCTCGCGGGCATGACGGCGATCGGACCAGCCAACATTCGCGTGCGGGAGGCCGTGCAGACCCTCGTTCCTTACGAGCCAGGCAAGCCTGTCGATGAGGTCAGGCGAGAGCTCGGCCTCGACACGATCGTCAAGCTCGCGTCGAATGAGGGGCCGTTTGGGCCTTTCCCTGCCGCGCTCAATGCGATCAAGGCGGGTATCGGCGAGTTGAATCGCTATCCGGACGGTGGGATCTATCGGCTCCGCAATGCGCTGGCGACTCGCCATGGAGTAGAACAGGACAACGTCGCGGTTGGTGCCGGAGCGGACGCGATAATCAGCTACTTGCTGCTCGCGCTACTCGAGCCGGGTGATGAGGTCGTGTGCGGCTGGCCGAGCTTCCCAAGCTACGTCATCGACGCGCGGAAGCTGAGCGCGACTGCCGTTCTCGTGCCGCTGCGCGACGGCTTCTACGATCTCCCGGCGCTCCTCGGGGCGATCACAGATCGCACCCGCGTCGTGTTCATCTGTAATCCGAACAATCCGACGGGAACGATGGTCGATCGCCAGGCGGTCGACGCGTATTTCAGCGACGTCCCGTCGCACGTACTCACGGTTCTCGACGAGGCTTACTGGGAGTACGTCGATGACCAGGGCTATCCGGACGGGATCGCAGAGTACGCGCGCGATGGACACGCCACGCTCGTGCTGCGCACGTTCTCGAAGATCTTTGGACTGGCTGGACTCCGGGTTGGCTACGGCGTTGGCCCGAGTGACGTCGTCGCGGCAGTCCGAAAGGTTCAGAACGCCTTTGACGTGACACAACCGGCTCAGGATGCGGCGCTAGCGAGCCTCGGTGACGTGGCTGAGCTCGAACGTCGCCGAGAGCTAAACCGCGTTGGACGAGATCAGCTGAACGGCGGCCTCCTTCAGTTGGGGTTGAAGCCGATCGAACCGGCGGTCGCCAACTTCGTCTACGTCGATCTCGGGATGGACGGCCGCTCGATAGCCGATCAGATGCTTCGCAAGGGCGTGATCATTCGACCCATGGCAGCCTTTGGCGCCGAGTCCGCGGTACGGATCTCCGTCGGCACGGCGGAAGACAACGACGTGTGCCTCGGAGCTCTCGGCGAGGTGCTCACTTCGGGCGGGACATCCTGATGAAGGAATGTGGGACATGGCTGAGCTGACGATCGAGCAACTCGTCGACGGTGTTCGCTCCGGCAAGCGTCGGCCAATCGCACGCGCGATCTCGCTGGTCGAAAACGGCGCCCCGAAGGGCTACGAGCTTCTGAAGCGTCTCTACCCGGAGACCGGGCAAGCCTACGCCGTCGGCCTGACTGGGTCGCCCGGCGTCGGAAAGTCGACTCTCGCAAGCGCTCTTGTCAGCCATACGCGCGCCATGGGCAAGCAGATCGGGGTGATCTCAGTTGATCCTTCGAGCCCGTTTACGCAGGGCGCGTTGCTTGGCGATCGCATTCGCCTCTCGGATCACTTTCTCGATGAGGGAGTGTTCATTCGCTCCATGGGCGCGCGCGGACACCTAGGCGGTCTTGCCCAGGCGACACTCGAAGCCGCACTTGTTCTCGATGCGGCTGGCAAGGAGATCGTGTTCCTCGAGACGGTCGGAACGGGTCAGAGTGAGGTCGAAGTCCGAAGCGTGGCGGACACCGTCGTACTCGTGCTCATGCCCGGTTCGGGTGATGCTGTCCAGGCCTTGAAGGCCGGGATCATGGAGATTCCAAACGTTATCGCGATCAACAAGTGCGACCATCCTCACGCCAAGACCATGCTGACAGAGGTTCGTCAGATGCTTGCGCTCGGGGAGGTCGAGCGCAAGCCGTCAATCGTTCTCACCGAGGCGATCGAGGGTGAGGGGATCGAGGAGCTCTGGGCAGCTGTCGAGGAACATCGAGACTGGCTCGGCCCGGAGCGACTTCTCGAGCGGCGTCGCGCCAGGATCGCTGTCGAGGTGTTCGCCATCGCGAGCGAACGGGCAAAGGAACATCTCGAGCGCAAGGTCGCCGACGATCCGGAGCTTCAACGAGTGCTGCGCGACGTGCAGGATCGCAAGCTCGATCCGCTCAGCGCCGTCCGTGCAATCGTTGAGCGCGTTTTTGACATTCAGGGCAACGGCACCGACTCGGTCAGCTAGCCTTATCGCCGTGAGCGACGTAACCACATTTCAGCGGCTGGATGGCGACTCATATGACGAGCCATTCCCCGGCGTCCGACGTTATGCAGCGAGCGGCGAACGAGCAACGTTGCTCCGCTACACGTTTGAGCCGGACGCTGGTTTTCCCAGCCATCACCATCCGCAGGAACAGATTACGCTCGTCGAGCACGGTGACCTCGAGTTCACTCTCGACGGAGTGACGCGCCGCGTCAGTGAAGGTGACGTGGTGGTCGTTCCCCCAGATGTCCCGCATAGCGCTCGAGCCTGCTTCGGTGTTCCCGCCTCGTTGATGGCCGTGCTCTCGCCGAGACGCGACGACATCGCCGCAGTGTCGATCGTCGAGTAGTCGACTCGAGAGCGTCGGTCGCGGGGTTCGCGGGTGGCGCCTAGGGCAGACCGAGTTGGCGAGCAATGACCAGCCGCTGAATCTCGTTCGTGCCTTCACCGATCTCCAGGACCTTTTGGTCGCGATAGAGCCGTGAGATCGCGTACTCGTCCATGAAGCCGTAGCCGCCGTGAATCTGTAGAGCGGTGTTCACGGCTCGGTTCGAAAGTTCGCCCGTGTAGAGCTTCGCCTGTGCAGCCGCAAGAGCGTAGTCGCGTCCCTGATCCTTGAGCCAGGCCGAACGATACGTAAGACCGCGCGCGGCTTCGATCTCCGTCGCGAGGTCGGCGAGCGCGAACTGAATGGACTGGAATCCAGAGATCGGGCGACCGAAGGCGTGTCGCTCTCGCGCGTAGGCAAACGCCAGGTCATACGCGCCCTGAGCGGCTCCGAGTCCCATGGCGGCAATCGAGATTCGGCCGCCATCGAGAATTTCGAGGAACTGCGCGAGCCCGCGGCCTCGATCCCCGAGCAGGTTCCCGACGGGTACACGGCAATCTTGAAAGGTGAGGCCACGAGTGTCCGAGGCGCGCCAGCCCATCTTCTTGAGCGGTGGCGACACCTCGTAGCCGGGCGTCCCATTTGGAATGATGATGTTGGAAATCTCGCTGGCGCCGTCGACTTCGCCGGTGACAGCGGTGATCGTGACGCACGCGGAGATGTCGGTGCCGGCGTTCGTGATGAACATCTTCGAGCCGTTGATCAACCACTCGTCCCCGTCGAGGACGGCGGTGGTGCGTGCGGCACCGGCGTCGGACCCCGCTTCGGGCTCGGTGAGTCCGAACGAAGCGAGGCGTGCACCGCTCGCGAGTTGCGGCAGCCATTCACGGTGTTGATCGTCGGTGCCGAACATCAGGATCGGCATGGTGCCCAGCGAGGTGTGCGCCGCAACCGTGACGCCGACTGACGCGTCGATACGGGTCAGTTCCTCGATTGCGATTGCGTAGGAAACCGTGTCGCCACCCGCGCCCCCGTGTTCCTCTGGAATGGGAATTCCAAGCAGGCCGATCTCGGCCATTTCTCCGACAATCTCATACGGGAAGCGACTTTCGCGGTCGAGCTCCTCGGCGATGGGGGCGATCCGGTTTTCGGCGAGCTCCCTGACGGTCGAGCGGACTAGCTCGTGCTCGGGCTGGAGGTCGAGGTTCATGGCTCTTTGGACATCGACGCGGCCAGCTCGACCAGGAGCCTCACGCCGTATCCGGTAGCTCCGGCTTCGGTGAAGTAGTCGTCCCTTGAGCGATCCAGGTGACCAGTACCCGCGATATCGAGGTGCGCCCAGGGCCCGCTGCCAGCGAACTCGGACAGGAAGCTCGCGGCGTAGATCGAACCCGCCTGACGGAGATCGGACGAGTTCTTGAAATCGGCGTAGGTTGAACCGATGTGGCGACGATAGGTGCTGTGCAGCGGAAGCTGCCAGGCGTGATCGCCGCTTGCCTCTGCAGCGGCTGCGATCTGATCGACCCAAGGCTGGTCATTGCCCATGAGGCCGGCATAGAAGTCTCCTAGCGCCGTAACGATCGCTCCCGTCAAGGTCGCAATGTCGACTAGGTGCGTTGCGCCCTGTTCACGGCAGTATGTGAGCGCGTCGGCCATGACCAACCGACCCTCGGCGTCAGTATTCGTGACTTCGATGGTCTTGCCGTTCATGGCCGTCAGGATGTCTCCGGGTCGATAGGCCTCGCCGTCGGGCATGTTCTCGCTCGCAGCGATCACCGCGATGATGTTGGCGGAGATGTCCAGAGCTGCGATGGCTCCCATTGCACCGAGCACGGCAGCGGCGCCAGCCATATCGCCCTTCATGTCCGCCATACGAGAGGAGGGTTTGATCGAAATGCCACCGGTATCGAACGTGATGCCCTTGCCGACGAGCCCAAGCACCGGCTCTGCGGGAGCCTCAGGGCCTTGCCAGCGCATTACGATCATCCGAGACTCGTTGACGCTTCCCTGGCCAACCGCGGCGAATGCTCCCATGCCCGCAGCTTCGATCTGATCCGGCCCCCATACCATGCATGTGAGGCGGTCGTGTTGCGCAGCCAGGTTCTCTGCATCCTCGGCCAGCACCACGGGTGTAAGTTCATTGCCCGGCGAATCGACCAGTCGACGTGCGTGGTTCACCCACGTGCAGACCTCTGCGGCGCGCTGCGCGGCTGCTGCGACGCCGTCGGTGTCCTCACCGACGAACACAAGTTCCTCGATCGCTGAGGGGCGTGGATCGACTGTCTTCCATGCACCGTGGTCGTAGGACGCGATCGTTGTGCCTTCGGTGATCGCGCGTGCCTGTTCAGCAACGCCGAGGCCAAGCGCGCCGTCCAAGAGCCACGCGATCCGCGAACCGCTGCCGGCGCGGGTGCTCGCGACAACGCGAGCGGCCGCGGTCCTCAGCGCATCGCTGTCGAGTTGATTGGCCTTGCCAAGGCCCGCGACGCATACGCGCGAAGTCGACAACAGGCCGTGCGTATGTGTAAAGGCGAGTTTTCCTCGGCCTCCCTTGATCTCTTTCGAGGAGAGAAGAGATTTGAGACGTCCTTCGAGCACATCGTCGAGCGCGGACGCTCCCTTCGACAGCTTTGGTGGGTCTGTGACGCCAAAGGCGATTGCGTCGGCCTCGACGGCACTTGGGTCAACGGTTGAGGTTGCACTGATCTTGAGCATTCGACGATCCTACCTAGCGGTGCCAGGCGATCAGGCTGCCTCGGGCATGCTGGCTATGCTCATCGAGTGAGTGGCGGAATCGACAGACGCGCGATGGCGTTTCTCTCTGGCGGCCACGCGGCGACCGATCTCTCGCAGGGCGCCATCGCCGCTCTCCTCGTGTTTCTGCGGCCGGAACTCGGCCTCTCATATACCGAGTTGACGGCCGTCGTGCTCGTTGCGACGATCTCATCGTCCATCGTCCAGCCACTTTTCGGCATGTGGTCGGACACTCGCGGCACGGCCTGGCTTCTTCCGGTTGGTGTGGCCGTGTCCGGCATCGGCATCGCCCTGGCTTCCGTTGCGCCCAGCTACGCGCTCCTCCTCCTATGCGTCGCGGTGTCCGGGATCGGTGTGGCGGCCTATCACCCGGAGGCGTCAAAGTTTGCGCGATATGTGAGTGGAGCACGACGTGCCGGTGGAATGTCCTTGTTTTCGATCGGAGGCAATGTGGGATTCGCGCTTGGCCCGCTGGTTGCCTCGACGATCGTTCTCGCCCTCGGCCTACGCGGTGGACTCCTGCTTGCAGTTCCGCCCGTGATTGTCGCTGTGCTCCTGGCGTTTGTTACGCCCTATCTCATGCAGTTCGTTCCCGAGAAGGCCGCGACCACGAGCGGTTCGGGTGAGCGTGATCGTCCTCGGGCCCTCGTTCTGCTTCTGACGATCGTTTCGTTTCGAAGCCTCGGGCATATGGGTCTATTCGTCTTCATCCCACTGTGGGAGGTCTCGAAGGGACACGGTGAGGGCTACGGAAGCCGGCTGCTGTTCCTCTTTCTTCTCGCGGGCGCGGTTGGAACGCTCGTCGGCGGGCCACTGGCCGATCGAATTGGCACGCGCCTCGTGACCGGCGCTAGCCATGCGTTGTCCGTGCCCTTGATCCTGATCTACGTATTGGTGGGAGGTGCTGCTGGCGCCATCGCCGTGATCCTCGCGGGCGGCCTGATCATCGCGACCTTCGCTGTGACGCTCGTCATGAGCCAGGAGTACATGCCCAATCGTGTGGGCCTGGCATCGGGGCTTTCGATCGGATTCTCGATCGGCCTAGGTGGCGTCGCCGCCGTGGCATTGGGAGCGGTCGCCGACGGCGTGGGCATCAAGACTGCGGTGCTCGCAACCCTGATTGGCCCGGCCGTTGCCGCGATCCTCACCTAGTTCTTACCAGCGACAACTGAGAAGAAGGTGACGCTTCCGGCGGCGGTCGGAGTGCCGGCCTGAACTATCGAGAAGGAGAGAACATGAGCCAGAAGATCACGGAGTTCTTCGAACAACTCGAGCAGCACGTTGACCCTGAAAGGCTCGAAGGCATCGATGCGACGTATCGGTTTGACGTCGGTGAGGATGGAAGTTGGCGTGTTGAGATCGCAGACTGCAAGGTTCGTATCGAAGAAAGCACGGAGGACGCCGACTGCGTCGTGCGCGCCAGCACGGAGACCTTCGAAAAGATCGTTCGCGGGAAACAGAATCCTGCGACTGCCGTCATGCTCGGCAAGCTCAAGATCGAGGGCGACATGACCCTCGCACTCAAACTGAAACAACTCTTCTAGGGATGACAGGGGGCGCCGAGCATCCGTCGGCGACTGTCGGCGATCCGGAGGGTCCGCCGGACTACACCGAGATGACCGTCAGACAGCTCATCGAGGCCATTGGCGCGCCCGAACCGGCGCCGGCGGGCGGATCGGTTGCCGCAGTCACTGCGACGCTGGCTGCTTCCCTCGCTGCGATGACAGCACGCCTGTCGACGGAGCAATGGGAACTTGCTGGCGCAGTGGGTGCGCAGGCCGTAGCTCTTCGAGACAGGCTTGCCCCGCTCGCTCAGGAGGACGCTGTCGCCTATATCAAAGCACTCGAGCGCATGCGCTCGGCGCGCCACGTAGCCGACTCGAAGTCAACTCCGGACCAGAACCGGCGATCCGAAGATCGCGACAGGGAACTTGCGGCCGCATTGCGAGATGCTGCCGCGGTGCCGCTTCGAATCGCCGAGTCGGCGGCTGATGTAGCGGAGCTTGCTGCGGACACTGCGCAGCTCGGCAATCCAGCTGTTTCGGCGGATGCGGCAGCAGCTGTGGCCCTCGCCTGCGGTGCGGCTCGAGCTGCCGCCCACATCGTGGCCGTGAACCTCGGAGTAACTGAGGGGGACGAGATGCTAGACCGGGCAAGGCGCGCTGCGGAGGCCGCCGATGCAGCCTCCGCTCGCGCCTTCGCCGCAGTTCAGTAGATCACTCAGCCTCGCAGCGGGCGGGCGTGGCCCGCTCCACTTCGAGAGCTCCCCGTGCCAGCCACGTTCGACGACCGCAGATACGTCGACGCGTCCGTTCGCCGCACGACCCCCCAGTACGGCGATGAGCAATGTCCGTCAAACTTCACGAACAAACCGGTCTCGTTTTGGCTCCGTGATCCACACTACCTCCGATTCCAAGACGGAACGGCGCGCACTTTTCTTCCATCATCGGTCAGAGCAAGCTCGGATCGATCCCCATCTCTGAAACTGTGTTTGGCGATCGGCCGGTTTTGCGCTTACATGTAGGGTGTGTCGCTCCTCGAACAATCAGATGCAAGCTTGGTGGCGCGTTGCCGTGCTGGTGACCCCGACGGCTGGAGAATCCTCGTAGAGCGGTTCTCGCGCTACGTCTACGCAATCTGTTCTCAGGGCTACCGACTTGGACCGGAAGAGGCAGAGGATGTGTTCCAGGAGGTCTTGGCGCGGGCGTACGAGCAGCTTGATCGGCTGCGCGATGATGCGGCGATCAGGCCATGGCTCGCCCAGATGACGCGGCGCCTGTGCGTCGATCACATACGCGCCCGGCGGCAAGACGATCCGACCGACGTTGAAGAGACCGCGG
>JAUXJK010000323.1 GCA_030624785.1 Actinomycetes bacterium | reverse complement strand
GTTCCGTGGTTCGCGAGCTTCTCCATCCGCGCCTTGCGTTCACCGAGCAGTTGCGTCACAGCCCCGACATGTTCTTCTGGCACGTCAATCGTGAGTCGCTCGGTGGGTTCGTGGAGTCTGCCATCGATCTCACGCGTGACCACGACGGGCTTGCCGAGCGTCAGCTCGAAACCCTCTCGCCGCATGATCTCGACCAGGACAGCGATCTGGAGCTCGCCTCTGCCCTGGACCTCCCATGTGTCTGGAGCGTCTGTCGGGAACACCCTCAGAGACACGTTGCCGACGAGTTCCCGGTCGAGCCTGTCCTTGATGAGGCGCGCGGTGAGCGTGTTGCCATCGTTGCCGACCAGTGGTGAGGTGTTCACGCCGATCGTGACCGACAGCGTCGGCTCATCAACGGTGATCACGGGCATCGGCCGCGGGTCCTCTGGGTCGGCGAGCGTCTCGCCGATCGTCACATCTTCGATACCAGAGACCGCAATGATCTCTCCTGGGCCGGCTTCGTCGACCTCGACGCGCTCGAGGTTCTCGGTGACGTAGAGGTTCCCGACGCGAGCGCTTTCAATCGACCCATCTGCGCGGCACCATGCCACGGAGCTGCCCTTGCGAATTCGACCGTGCTGAATGCGACAGAGCGCAATCCGCCCAACGTACGGCGAGGCGTCGAGATTGGTGACCCAGGCCTGAAGTGGGTGATCCGGGTCGTGCACTGGTGCGGGCACGTGCTCAAGCAGCGTGTCGAATAGTGGCTCAAGATCCGTGCCTGCCTGGTCCGGGTCGTGGGTCGCCGTGCCTTCGCGGGCGTTCGTATACACGATTGGAAAGTCGATCTGATGATCGTGTGCTTCGAGATCGAGAAACAGCTCGTAGGTCTCGTCGACAACCTCTGAGGTTCGGGCATCCGGCCGGTCGATCTTGTTGATCACGACGATGACAGGAAGGTCCAGCTCCATTGCTTTTCGAAGAACGAACCGAGTCTGGGGGAGAGGCCCTTCGCTCGCGTCGACGAGCAGCACGATGCCGTCGACCATGGTGAGGGCGCGTTCGACCTCCCCGCCGAAGTCGGCGTGACCGGGGGTGTCGAGGATGTTGATCTTCGTGGCACCATGTTGCACCGCCGCGTTCTTGGCGAGAATCGTGATGCCCTTTTCACGCTCGAGATCCATTGAGTCCATGACACGTTCAGCCACGTTCTCGTTGGGGCGGAACGCTCCGCACTGCCACAACATCGCATCAACGAGCGTGGTCTTGCCGTGGTCGACGTGCGCGACGATGGCCACGTTCCGTAGGTCGTCGCGCGTGGCCATTCGCGTGCCTAGTGGTTGGCCGACGTTTGCAGGTGCGCGCGACGCGCCCTGCGCCTGGCGCGGGCGTTTTCGCCGTTGACGCCGGTGCCGTTCTGCTCGGATTTGGGCGAGACAGCTTCGGAGCTGCGTTCGCCACTCGCGCGCTGGTTCGCTTGCGTGTTGCGCTCGCGCGCCTTGCGTCGCGCCTTCTTGCGAGGCTCGGACGAGTCACGTCGCTCGGTTGCCGAGGCACGCTCATTGGTTCGCTCGCCGGTCGGCTTCCTTGGCGGCGCGGCCGCCGGCGGGGGTGCCAGGTCGCGGAGGCCTTCGATCTCGGGGCGGGTGAAGGGCTTGTTGAGGCCGAGTTGTCGCTGCAGTCTCTTCGCTTCTGAAACCTGCTCCGGCTGGAGAAGCGAGATCACAACTCCGCTATTGCCTGCCCGAGCGGTACGACCCGAGCGATGGACGTATGTCTTGTGATCCTCAGGCGGGTCGAAGTGAATTACCGCCGCAACTCCATCAACATGGATTCCGCGTGCTGCTACGTCGGTGGCGACCATGACCTGGACGCCTCCGCGCGAGAACGAATCGAGTGCTCGGGTGCGCTGGCTCTGGCTGCGGCCTCCGTGAATTGCAGCCGCCTTGACGCCGAGACGTCCGAGTTGCTTGGCAACCTTGTCAGAGCCGTGCCGTGTTCGGCAGAAGACGATCGCCGGTCGAACAGCGCTGATCGCCTGAGCCGTGGCCTCAACCCGGTCGGGCTTGGCCACCCTCCAGAAGACGTGTGTTGCTTCCGTGATATCCGGTGTCTCCAGACCCACTTCGTGACGAACCGGGTCCCGTTGATACTGCTTGGTGATGACCGAAACGTCGCCGTCGAGAGTCGCTGAGAACAGCAACGTTTGGCGATCGTTAGCGGTCTGGTCGAGCAGCCTGCGTACTGCGGGCATGAAGCCCATGTCCGCCATTCGGTCGGCCTCGTCGAGTACGACCTGGCCAACGTCTGCGAGGCTCACGGCACCCTGTTCGATCAGATCTTCGAGGCGGCCGGGGCAGGCGACGAGCACGTCGACTCCCTTGCGGAGCGAGTTGAGCTGCGGCCCGTAGCCGACACCGCCGTAGACGACGCCGATTCGAACCGGGCCCGAGAAGGTTGCGAGTTCCGCGTGGATCTGTTCGGCAAGCTCACGGGTCGGGGCGAGTACGAGCGCCCGCGGCCGTTTCGGCTGGGCTCGCTCGAAGCCGACGATTAGCGGGATGCCGAACGCGAGGGTCTTGCCGGAACCCGTAGGGGCGCGGCCGCAAACGTCGCGACCCGCTAGGGCGTCAGCGAGCGTGGCAGCTTGGATCTCAAATGGTTCCGTGATGCCACGGTGGGCGAGCGCGCCAACGATCGAATCGGGCACGCCCAACTGGGCGAAAGTAATTGACATTGGTTCTCCTGCCCGAATGGACGGGCGTGTACGCAGTTAGCTGGGACGTCTCGAAAAGATCTCGAGTTGAGCACTAGTCCCAAGCAGTCCTGAGTGACCGAGGAGCCGATGCCCGAGTTCTGAGGATACCAGCTGCATACAGGCTCGCCGCGCCTACCCGTCCCGAAGCCGACGCTGACGAGGATCTGTAGACCGTCTTAGACTGGCGCTATTCGGTTAGCGAGAGCGGTACGCGCCACATGGCTGGGCGTTGCGCCGCCGGGAACCAAGGAGGATGACGGTGGCTGCGAACGATGAGTTGATTGCCGCTCGAAGTGCTGAGTCTCGGAAGGTGTCGAAAAGTCCGTTCGGCCCTGATGATGAGATCGGAATGATGAATCTGATGACTCCGCATTCTCGTGCGCGCGTGCTGGCTGAGGCTGATGGGTCGAAGATGTTCGATCTCGCGGTCGAGT
>JAUXJK010000342.1 GCA_030624785.1 Actinomycetes bacterium | reverse complement strand
CTTGTCGATGACGAGTTCGTCGCTCTGCGGCGCCACGGCCCCGACGATCTCTGTCCCCGGATCGCCCTCGATGGTGCGGGAATGATCCCAGCCGGCCTTGGCGCTGACCATGTCGAACTGGATCGTCTTTTTCTGCAGATTGCGTGTGTAGATCACCGGGACGTTTCTTGACCTCGCGTTCGGCAGGACGCTTTCAATCACCCGGACGGCGGCCCAGGCGCGATCGCCACCCCCACCTGGCCACTGCTCCTGTTGTTCGGTAATCGGTGCGTCAGCCCCGATGTAGTTGTGCTGGCAGTCGATCACGAGCACGGCCGGTCGCGTGCCTAGACCGCGGGTCTGTCCGTACTTGCCGCGGACGATCACCTCGCGCTCTTCTTCGGTGAGGCTGTCGTCCCAGGGAAGGTTTGTCATGTAGTTGCTCCTGTTTCGATCGGGGGAAGAAATCCCGCTTCTTCAAGGCTTGAAAGTACGCCTCCTCTCCTGATGATCGCGAGGAGTGCTGGCGGTAGCGGTTCGCCGACGAGGGAGCCACCAGTCGTGATGTTTTCGACGGTTCCGCTCTCGAAGTCGACGCTGATGCGATCACCCTCGCTCACGAGACCGAGGATGCCCGGTAGACCAAGAGGTGGAAGCGCGTAGTTCACGCAGTTCCGGAAGTAGAGGTTCGCAAAGGACTCCGCAAGATTGGCGGCAATCCCGAGTTCGCGCAGGAGAGCGACCGCGGGCCGCGAGCTGCCCATTCCGAAGTTGACGCCGCCCACGACGATATCTCCGGACTCGACCTCCTCAGACCAGCCGGGCCGGTTGGCGCTGAAGACGAGTTTCGCGGCCTCATCGAGGGGAAGCGAGTAGGCGGTCTGCGGGTAGAGAAGGTCGGTCGAGATGTCATCCCCAAACGTCCAGACCCTTCCTTCGACGACCATGTCAGTCGAGCTCCCGCGAGTCGATGATTCGACCGGCAACGGCCGAGGCGGCGACCGTGCGGGCAGACGCCATGTAGACCTCCGAGCTTGGGCTTCCCATGCGGCCTTTGAAGTTGCGGGTCGAGGCTGTCAGGCAGACCTCGCCATTGCCGAGAACGCCCATGTGGTAGCCGAAGCACGCGCCACAGGTCGAGCTTGTCACGACACCGCCAGCTTCCATGATCGTCGTCACGTAGCCGGCTCGAACTGCGTCGAGATACACCTGCTGCGATGACGGCGTCACGATCAACCGCGTGCCAGGAGCGGTGGTTCTTCCGTCGAGGATGCTGGCCGCGATCTCGAAGTCCTCGAGATGCCCGTTCGCGCACGAACCGATGAAACACTGATCGAGCTCTACCGATCGCTGCTCCGAGACGGGGCTCACGTTCCCGAGGATTCTGCCCGGGGTCGCAACCTGCGGTTCGAAAGAGTCGAGCTCGAGGGGCCAGATCTCGTCGTAGATCGCGTCGGGGTCAGCCTCGACCGGGGTCGTTTCGGTCACGCCTCGCTCAGCCAGGTAGTCGTTGATCACGGGGTCCGCGGCAAAGATCGAGAACTCGGCGTTGACCTCGGCGCACTGTGTCGCGATCGTCCGTCGATCGTGGAGCGACAGTGTGCTGACGCCCGAGCCCACGAACTCGAGGTTGCGATTGCCCGCCGAGCCGTGCCGGCCCGCAAGGGCGAGGAAGACGTCCTTGCCCTCACACGCCTCACTTAGCGTCCCCGTAAGCTCCACTCGAATAGACGACGCCACCACAAACCAGGTCGTGCCGGTGCAGATGATCTGAATCATCTCCAGGCCTCCGACGCCGCGAGCCGCGGTGTTGAATGCCCCGCCCGCGCAGGTGTGCGAATCGGAGCAGAGCAGCAGCTCGCCCGGCCGTGCCAGGCCGCGTTCGGCGATGACCTGATGACAGATTCCGTGATTCCCGATATCGAAGAAGTCTTCGATCCCGAAGCGGTCGCAGAACTCGCGAGCCATGTGGTGCCCGTCAGCGTCGCGCGTTGAGGGCGCCGGAGCTCCGTGGTCGAGAATCACGGCGAGCCGATCAGGGTGAGCCATCTTGAGCGGCTGGCGCCACGGGACCGCCGTCGAGGAGAACTGCATATCGAGAACGACCGCGCGATCGACGGTGCAGACGAGAATTTCACCAGGCGATGTGCACTCACGCCCAGCTGTTCGCGCGAGGATCTTCTCGGTCATGGTCAGGCCCATCGCGACAGGCTAAACGGTGTGCCACCTGTGCGGGCTGCTCTGTTGCGGGTGACGCCCGTCGCACCACGCGCTCCGCATTGAGAGTGGAGAGCGATCCTGCGATAATCGGCACCTGGTTGGCCGCTCAGCGAGGCTGTGCGGCCGCGTCGTGGAGGGGCGCTACCTGCGGAAAATGCGCGGACTCTGGTTTGTAGTCGGATCATGTGTCGTCGGGCTCGTTCTGGCGGGCTGCGGGGCATCGCTAGGCCCCAAGGACGAGGGGTTGGAGCTCTTGCCTTCAGCCGTTCAGTCGAACCCTCCGGTAGCCGAGCCGTCCGCATCGAGCTCGGAAGAGCTCCCCGAGGAGTTTCCCGAACTCGTCGACGAAGAATTGGACACGGGCGACGAGGCCGAGGCGGGCGACGTTGCCGAGCCGGAACTTGTCGCGAATCCGTTTGTCGAAGCTGTGAGACGCCTGGGACGTGCTCGCTCGGTGCGCATCGCGACGACCATCTCGAGCGAGTTGCCAAACGGCGCTGTAGCCATGATCGGCACCGACGGCACCTTTGCCACGGCGACCAACCTCGGTTCGGTCAACGTCGATTCGCCAAACCTGATTCGGAACCTTGGCACGCAGGGGCCCTCGGCGGTTCCGTTCGTTCCGGTTGAGCTGGTTTTTGGCGAGAAGACGATCTACCTCAGCTACGAAGAGCTCCCGGCGGTCGTACTCGGTCAGCCGCCGTGGGCTGTCGCATCGTTCAGGCAGCTGATCGGTCTTGCGCAGTGGCCGGACGAGGGATCCATCTCGGCGGTT
>JAUXJK010000242.1 GCA_030624785.1 Actinomycetes bacterium | reverse complement strand
GTGAGACGCTGGGCCCAGATCGTGCCGTCCTCGGTCCGGGCCTCTCAGTGACGACGGGCGAGATGATCGCGAGCGGCGAACGCGTTGGCGCTTGGGCGTCAACTGGGCGAGATTGGCGTCGCCGTCGACCCCGCGGTCGAAGCCATTGTTCGCACGTGGCCGACTCGTCTCAGCACCGATCGGGCAGCGAGGCTTGGGATTCCCGCGGACCCCGATCTCGACACAATCGTTGCCGCCTACCTCGAAGAACTAGCGTTCCTAGAACGATCACCGTTCCTCGAACGACTACTACTGACCGATGCCGACAAGTGCTCCGCCGGTGACCACGCACAGCGCGGCGGCGACCACGCGCGTCGTGATCGCCTCGGAGCTGCCAACAACGAGCTTCGAGATGACCACCACCCATAGCGCCTGCGTTGCCACGAGCGGCGCTACGACCGTGACTGGCCCGCGTTCGAGCGCTTCGAAAACGGCGAGCGAGGCGAACCCCGCAACGACACCCATCGGAAGAAACACGAGGCCCACGTGCCAACCCCTCACAAACGCGGCGCCACCCCGACTGCCGATCAGTAGGTAAATGAACGCCGTGACGCTCGCCATCGCAAGCACCGCTGCAATCTCGAGCACAGGCTCGAGCTCATTGCCGCTCGTCACGGAGCGCGCGACGTTGTCACGAATCGCGATCAAGAATGCGACGAACAAGGCCAGAAACAGCCCGACGACTTTGAACTCCTTCGGCCGAATCCGCTCTCGCACGAGTGCGGCGCCTCCCGCCACGATCAACAGGGTTCCGACAACGATCGCGGCTCCAATCGTCTCCTTGAAAACGGCGACGGCGATCAGCACGGACAGAATCGGCGCGGTGCCGACCAGAATCGCCGCTCTCGAGGGTCCGGCGTCTCGGACAGCCTGAACGTAGAGGAGACGCGCCGTACCAGGAACGAATATGCCGATCACGAGGAAGGGCCAGAGCTCGTCCAGTTGCACGTCGACGCCCCGCACGCCAATTCCTATCGCGACCACAACAGTGACAAGCATCCCGACAAACGTGATCACGAAGGCGCTCGCGGTCACGTCTGGAGCTCGACGCAGACCCAGGCGGATCAACACCGTTAGCGCTCCGAGCAGGCAACCTGCGAGCAGGGCGAATCCGATCCCATCCATCCTGACAACGCTACCCGTCAGGTGCATCCTGGTCGCCGCCCCGCGGGTATCCGATTACTCCAGTCGCTATCCGTGTACAGCGCCCACATCCGGCGCACGGCAAGTTTCGTAGAGTCCATGGCGGTGAGGGAGACATGGCCGATCGCTTGAGCGACAACGTGATCGTCGGTTTGACGGTTCCGGCACGCATCGGAATGAAGCTCGAAGACGTCGCAACGCCGGCGTTGATCGTCGAGTTGGACGCCTTCGAGCGAAACGTGGCGCAGATGCGCACGTTCATCACGCAGAACGGCGTGCGTCACCGCGCGCACGCAAAGACGCACAAGTCGGCCGACATCGCGCTGTTCCAGATCGAGCATGGCGGCGCTTGTGGGATCTGCTGCCAGAAGGTCTCCGAAGCGGAAGCTCTGGTGGCCGAGGGAGTCGGCGATGTACTGATCTCGAATCAGGTAGTCGACGCGAGCAAGATCGACCGTCTCGCCTGCCTGGCCCACGATGCGCGCGTGCTCGTATGCGTCGATGATCTCGCGAACGTGGACGACCTCTCGGCCGCAGCGCTCACGCACGCAGTTACCGTTGTATGTCTCGTCGAGATCGACTGCGGCGCGGGTCGCTGCGGTGTCAAATGGGGCGAGCCGGTCGTCGCGCTCGCTCGGAAGATCGCCCGTGCCGACGGGCTGCGCTTCTCGGGCCTGCAGGCCTATCAAGGCGCCGCGCAGCACGTACGCGAATACGCCCAGCGCAAGGCCAAGATCGACACCGCGCTTGAGCAGGTCTCGGCGACGATTGCCATGCTCGCCACCGAGGGGATCGCATGTGAGATCGTGGGCGGCGCCGGCACGGGCACGTACTACTTCGAGGGCGCGAGTGAGGTCTACAACGAGCTGCAGTGTGGTTCATACATCTTCATGGACGCCGACTACCAGCGAGTTCAAGACGAGCACGGACTGTCGATCTCCGAGTTCGAAAACAGTCTGTTCATCTACACCTCGATCATGTCCAAGGCGAAGAGCGACATCGCAGTCTGCGACGCTGGCTTGAAGGCTCAGAGCGTGGACAGTGGCCTGCCGATCATCTTCGGCCGCGATGACGTCGAGTACGTCAAGTGCTCCGACGAGCACGGTGTGATCGCGGATCCGGGCGACGCGCTGAGATTGAACGAGAAGTTGAAGCTCATCCCGGGTCACTGCGACCCGACCTGCAATCTCTACGACTGGTACGTAGGCATTCGCAACGGCACGGTCGAGTGTCTCTGGCCTGTCACCGCGCGCGGCATGGCGTTCTGAAGATCGAGTCGACGCAGCTCAGGCAAGAGCCTCTTCGAGCGCCTCGGGAAGCTGCGGGTAGCTGAACGCGAAGTCCTCGAGGCGATTCGACACAGCCCGCTGCCCGTGGAGCATGAGATCGGCCTGCTCGCCCAACGCCATTCGCAGGAGCCAGGCTGGCGTTGGAAACGCCGACGGTCGACGCAAGACTCGAGCGATCTCGCGCGCCATCTGACGTTGCGTCCGAAGGTCGGGAGCAACCGCGTTGACCGGCCCAGCCAGGCTCTCATCGGCAATGACGCGAAGTACAACGGCGACGAGATCATCAATGTGGATCCACGGAAACCACTGGTCTCCGCTACCGAGGCGACCGCCCATGAAAAACCGAAACGGCAACGCCATCAAGCGAAGTGCTCTCGCGTCTCGGGCGAGTACCACCGGAGTACGAATCATGGTGGCCCGCACGCCGTGCGTCGCGACATCGCCGGCGGCAGCCTCCCACTCGACACATACCGAGGCGAGAAACGTCAAGCCGGGCTCGACGTCTTCGTCGACGACCTCCTGGCCGCTGTCGCCCGAGTAGCCGATCCCAGACGAGTTGACAAGAACGCCGGGCCTCACATCCTCGGGTAGCTGCCCGATGGCACCGACCAGCGCCGAGGTGGAGTCGACACGGCTCGCGAGAATCGTCTGCTTGCGACCTTCTGTCCAGCGGCGGGCGCCTATGTCCGCGCCGGCAAGGTTGACCACGGCGTCGGCGCCGCGAAGCTCCTCGGCCAAGGCGCCCGACGCGGTCTTCGCATCCCACTGCACCGTGCGGGCTCCCTCGTCGGTCGATGCGGCGCCCCGCGAAAGCACGACTGTGTCGTGCCCTGCTGCCCGAAGCACCCCGACCAGCCGACTCCCGATAAGCCCTGTTCCGCCCGCTACGACAACCTTCATCAGGCGCTCCTTTCAGGCCGAATGCAACCATCACGATAGTTGTCGAACGGCGTCGCGCAGGAGAGAGCCACGGCGCGTTCCTCCATCGCGGTAGTGTCCGTCGGCAGTCGACGGAGAGGAAGCCGAGCACCATGGCCCAGACAGATACGCGCAAACTCGATACCGGCGATCGGTTTCCGCACCTCGAACTGGAGCTCGTGGGCGACGGCTCGCTTGCGCTCCCGACCAGCGAGAGAACCGTGCTGTTGATCTACCGCGGCAAGTGGTGACCTCACTGTCGTCGGCAGTTGGCCGATTTTCAGGAACGTTTGAGTGACTTCGAACAACGTGCGACCACCATCGTTGCTGCCTCGGTGGACTCGCTCGAAGACGCCACAACGATGCGCGACGACGAAGGAATCACCTTCCCGATCGGGCATAGCCTCGACATGCATGACGTTGCTCGCCGCTACGGCGCGTTCTTCGATCCCGATCGCGAGATCCTGCACGCGACGGGCTTCGTCGTCAACGAGGACGGAATGGTCGGACACGCGGTCTACGCGACAGGCTCGATCGGACGCCTTGATGCGACAGGCAGTTTGCGCGCGATCGACTACATGATCTCCCAGGCCGGCTAAGCCGCATGAGCGAGCGAGTCATGCTCATCACCGGGGCGTCGAGTGGTATCGGTGCCGCCATTGCTCGCCAGGCCGCCGCGGCAAACTATCGAGTCGTCCTCGCGGCCCGACACCAGGGTCCCCTCGACGAGTTGGCTCAAGCGCT
>JAUXJK010000345.1 GCA_030624785.1 Actinomycetes bacterium | reverse complement strand
GGGCGAACCGATCATTGTCGATGGCGGCTTCGCAATGCAATGAGCTTCCCTGCGCGAACCCGGCCCGACGGTGCCGCCGCGCTCGTAACGGGCGCGGCTGCAGGCATCGGTCGAGCAACGGCGCTGCTGCTCGCGGAGCAGGGTGTTGGGCACCTTGTGCTTGTTGACCTTGATGCGGACGGTCTCGCGACGACGATGCAAGCTGCGGAGGGTCACGGTACGAGAACGACGACGTCGACGCTCGACGTGGCCGACTGGGACGCCGTCAAACAACTCGTCGAGTCGATCGGCGAGATCGACATTCTGGTGAATGCGGCCGGGAACATCGCCTCGTCTCCCTTCGACGTACTTGAGCTGAGTGAGTGGCAGGCAACGATCGACTCTCACCTCAAGGGCTGCTTCGTCACATCTCGTCTCCTCGCGCCAGGAATGGTCGAGCGAGGAAGAGGTCGCATCGTCAATGTTGCGTCCGTCGCCGGAAAACGTGGAGGTGGCTTCCTCGGTAAGACCGCCTACGCGGCCGCAAAGGCAGGCGTCGACGGGCTCACCAAGGTCACGGCTCGAGAGCTTGCTCCACACGGCATACGCGTGAACTCGGTGAATCCAGGGCTCACAGATACCCGCCGACTGACCCCTCTGCGTGAGGATCCGTCTGTGTGGAAGCGCTGCCTGGCTGCGGTTCCGCTTAACCGAGAGGCCGAGCCACGCGAGATAGCCAACGCGATCGTCTGGCTAGCTTCTGATGCGGCGGCCTACGTCACTGGCGAGACGATGAACGTCGACGGCGGCGTCGCGATGGAGTAGCCGCCTGCGTTAGCTCTGAACCGCTGGCGCAAGCACGCCGAACAACGTGTCGACATCCGCCGTCTTGTTCTTTGCCGGCGTCTTGATGTCGACCTTCGTTCCGAAATCGAAGAGGGTGATATCGAGAGAAACAGTGGCGGGCCCCTCGCCCGAGTCGGGAACAACGAGCGTCGATGTCATCCGAGTGACGCGCCCTTCGTCGTCGATCCAGACGTCGATCGGCATGCTGTCGAGACCGATTTCGCGCAACTGCGCGAGCTGAGATTCGAGTAGCTCGCGCTGCTCGGCAGGCACGCTCGAGGCGAGCTTCGAAATGTCGATCGTGGCGCGATAGTGAGTCGCCGCCTGTCCTCGAACCGGATCCGAACCGAGATCCTCGATCGATCCATCGAGCGCTTCGAGAAGCGTGAGCAACTGTGTTGGATCCGTCTGGCCAAGCTGGTCGACTCCGGTTACGTCGAGACCCTGACTTTCCCCGAGATCGTTGACGTCGATTTTCACCCAGGGCTTGGCATCGGGAATCACCTGAGAGAGATCTGGCATTCGTAGATACCCAGCGTCTCCGTCCAGGATCATCACGTCCGGCAGAAACGCCCTCACCCGTTCGGCTCCGGACCCGAGTGCCTCAAGCAGCCCGGCGTAATTGAAGGTAAACCGACCACGTTCTCGCGCGAGATCGAACGTTCCTTCCATGGTGATGTCGACCCGTTCGGCGGAGCCAGGCAGCGCCATCGAAAGGCTGATCTCCAGGCTGGCGGAGCCCGTGTCGGTCGTTGCTGCGGCGGCGGCTGACAACACCTGGGCGCTGACACCACCACTGATCGGCTGGCCGCCGTCGCCAGTCGACGGGGCCTCCGAGCTCGTCAGCTCCGGACCGCCGAAGCAGCCGCCGAGAGCGAGCGCGGCCGTCGCCAAGGTCAACGCGACGAGATGGCGTCGCTCGAAGGCCGCTAGGAACCGTTGCCGCATACCGAGCTAGAAATCGGCAGCCGGGCACGACGACTTGATAGCGCCCTCCCCCGCTCTAGTGAGCTGTGCGGAACCTGTGAGGGGCGACTTCTTGTGGCGGCGAGATCGCGTGTGCGGGGACTAGCCGGCCAGAGAGGCGCCGACACCCTGCGCGACCGCGGCGATCCGTTCGTACGGGGTAGTGACATCCTCGGCGGGTGGAAACGCTCGCACACGACCCGAGAATGCGATGAAATCGACAACGATCAGCGCCTGCGGCCTTCCAGGCGGCGGTATCGCAGTCTGACCCTCGAGTACTCGCTCCGCGCCAGCGACGCCACCATCTGCAGCACCGAGATCAGACTGCTCGTCGTCGCTCGCCGACGTCGCGTCTTCTGGACTCGGCGTCGTCTCTTCTTCAGGGCCTTCGGTCGCTGCCGGCTCGGGTTCAGCCGGCTCATCCGAAGCGGGCTCCGATTCGGGTTGCTCAGATGCGGCACCCGAGTCCGCTGCAGGCAATTCCTCATTTGGGGTTGGCAGTACGGCCGCGAGATCGATCTGTACTCGCCGCAATCGTCCCTTCGCATCGAGCCAGACATCGATCGGCAGCTCGGATGTCCCGAGCGCCGCGGTTAGCGCCCGCATCTGTACTCGCATTGCCCCTCGAATCGTTTCGAGCGTGGCTGCGGGCACCTTCGCCAGATCCACCACGGCTCGATAGTGCGTGGCGGTTGCCCCCCGGACCGGATCGGGCCCAACCTCAACGAGAGTCTTCCTCGATACGGTCAAGAACGCGGCAACGTGGGCGGGCGTCGTTAGCGCAACCGCCGAGATGGATCCCTCGTCCGGCCACTGCGCAAGACCGATCAGCTGCCTGAACGATGCGACAGCCCACGGCTGCTGACCGAGTACGACCGCCGGGAGCTCCTCGTAGTTGAGGTAGATCGTCTTCTCGCCGAACACCAGCTCAACTGGCACGAACGGAACCGCCGAGGGCCCCTGCGTGCCGAGGTTCCGAATCAGGTTTGGCGAATCGACGTTGACCGAACCGAGGTTGGTGGCGGTGGCAAAGGTGCCGTCGGTGCCTATCATGGCTACAGCGCCGTTTGGCAACTCGCTCGAGATGGTCGTCGCGATGCGCACGGAGCGAGCACGTCCCAGGCGTCTTACAGCTTCGACAAACGGATTCGCGACAAGTTCC
>JAUXJK010000293.1 GCA_030624785.1 Actinomycetes bacterium | reverse complement strand
AGACCGGCATCGCGCACTTCTGGAGTCGGTCACGCCAGGAGCTGTGGAAGAAGGGCGAGACGTCGGGCAACACCCTCGAAGTGCTCGAGCTCGTCGGCGACTGCGATGGCGACGCACTATTGCTCAAAGTCCGCCCGGCCGGACCGACCTGTCACACCGGATCGGTCTCATGTTTTGCGTCAGAAACCTGGCGGCGGGTGGCAGATCGCGCCCTCAACCGCCCCGAAGGATCGTACGTTGCCGGCCTGCTGGATGCTGGCGTTGTGAAGTGCGCGCAGAAGCTGGGTGAGGAGGGTGTGGAGGCTGCGCTGGCCACCGCTACCGAGAGCGATGAACGTCTCGTGTCAGAGCTCGCCGACCTCTGGTTTGCGAGCTACGTCGCGCTGGCCGCACGTAACCTCGACCCGGCCGCCGTCGAGGACGAGCTAGCGCGGCGCGCTGAGGCCGCAGACAGGGGTTGAAGGTCGAAACTGCTCCTTTAGTCGGCCGCTTCTCCGGGTGCGCGGCGCGGTTCACCTGAAAGAGTGAGATCCAGTCGTGTTTACTGATTCGTAACGGAACGGCGCTACTCTAGATCGCTTAGCCCGCGTTCCCGGGGCATCAATCGGCTGCGAACCCTACGAAGGACTCAACGTGACTCGATCGCTACGAACCCTGTTGCTTTTCGCTCTAGCCGCGACGTTGCTCGCAGCTCTGGTCCCGACTGCGGCGAGCGGAGCCCGCACCATGTGGATGGGCTTTCAGGACGATCGTGCCTTTCGAGAGCTTCCTGACCGCACCGCGTGGCTAGATCGCGCAGCCGAGGCGAACGCAACCATCATTCGCGTGACCGCAGTGTGGGCGCGCCTCGCTCCGACGCGGCCGGCCAAGCCAGGGGATCCGGCCGACCCGGCCTACAACTGGGCGAATCTCGACGAGGTCGTCAAGAACGCGAGTGCGCGGAACATCCAGGTGGTCATGACGTTGCTCGGAACGCCGCCGTGGGCCAACAAGGGCAAGGGCGAATCGTTTGCGCCCAAGAAGGCCAACATGTTCAAGCAGTTCACGAAGGCGGTTGCGAAGCGCTACTCGGGCAAGTTCGCAGGTCTGCCGGAGGTGCGGCATTACACCATTCTGAACGAGCCGAATACGTTCCGTTTTCTCGCACCGCAGTTCGCGAAGAACGGAACGAGATCAGTTGCTCCGATTATCTACGCAAACAAGTTTCTCAAGCCTGGCGTCAAGGGCATCAAGGCCGGCAACCGCCGCGCGAAGGTTGCTATCGGCGTGACCTCGCCCAGAGGCCGCAAGAAGAACCGAAGCAAGGGTGCCGGCCAGCACTTCCCGGCCGAGTTCATGCGAGGCGTGGCAAAAGCTTGCAAGGGCGGTTGCAAGTTTGATGCGATCGCCCACCATCCCTACACCGTCAATGCTGCCAAGACTGGTCCGAACGCAAAGTTCAAGTATCCGGCGGTCGCTTTCAACAACATCAACCGCTTCAACAGAGATCTGAAGCGCTGGTTTGGGCTGAACAAGCGCCCTCGAATGTGGATCACCGAGTACGGCTTCTTCTCGAACCCACCGAACACGAGCAAAAACGGTGTTCCCGTCGCACGACACGCCAAGTTCCTCAGGCAAGCCGTCAAGAAGGCCAAGAAGCTGGGCTACGTCGACATGTTCGTGTGGTTCATCATGCTCGACGATTCGGGCGCGCCAAATCCGATCGTCTGGGAGGCTTCAGGCGGAGTCATTGATAGAAACAACATCGCAAAGCCCGCCTACGCTGCCTATCAGAAGATCGCGAGCACGGTTAAGCGGCCTAAGTAGTTGGGCGGCTCAGGCGCCGCCCCGATACGCGTCGCGTCGCGATGCGCATACCAACAATGACGGCGATGACCACCACGCCGTAGGTAATCCACTTCGTGACGTTCGCCGCGGCTGAGACGCTGGCGAAGACCGCGTAGCCAAGCATCACGTTGAGCGCAGCCCACGCGGCGGCGCTCGGGATGTCGTACGCCAGGAACGTTCGACCTCGCATGCCCGAGGCTCCGGCCACGAATGGAACGATCGCGCGCAGCACCCCGATGAACCGTCCGAGGGCGATCGCCTTGCCGCCGTGCCTGGCAAAGAACGCCTCCGCCCGAACGACGTGGTGTGGCTGAATTCTCACGCGCGGGCCGTGCTGGAGGACGAACGTGCGGCCGAGTCGTCGTCCGAGTAGGAAGCTCACCGCGTCTCCGGCGACGGCAGCAAGCCACACGATCACGATGAGCGGAAGCAACTCAACCGCCCCTTCGCCGGCCAGTATGCCGCCTACGATGATCGCGGTCTCACCCGGGACGACAAGGCCCACGAGCGCGCCTGTTTCGAGGAAGGCAAGCAGTCCTACGAGAACGTACGTCCACCCCCCGAGCGTCGAGGCGAGGCTTTCGACGGCTTCCTCAAAGCTCGGTAGGTCGAACGTCTCTAGGCCGTATGCAAGAAAAACACCGCCGAGCGCGAGCCCGGCAACGATCAGTGCGGCCTGTCGAACAGAAGGCCGGGAACTGCGAGCTCTGAGCGTGCCGACGATCAGGGCGACCCCGATCAACGTGGGAATGACGCGCATCTGTCCAGGGTAGAGTCGGGCTGGTGAGGTCGGGACGCCTCGGCTTCATCAAAGAGTGGACGATCGCCGAGCTTGTGCCGATACTTCGAGCGTGCAGCGACCTCGTCCCAGGCCTCGCGTTCTGCTCGTGCTGGGCGCGCTCGTCTTCTGTGTCGGGTGGGCTATCGCCGCCTACGTGCTGCTGCGCACGCAGGTCCCGTCCGGGCTCGATCTGCCAGAACTCGACGAGTCTGATTTCTTCACGGCAGAGCAGGTGGCGGAGGCCGAGAGATACGACCGGATCTCTCGCCTCAACTGGATATTCTCGTCGGCCGCCCTGCTCATCTCGCTCGCGGCGTACGCACGCTGGGGCCACCACTTCACTCGAGAGTCGGCCGCCGGCCGCATCGGAACAGGAATGTTGCTCGCGATGCTTGGGTTTGCGATCGTCTGGCTCGTTCAGCTGCCCTTCGGCATCGCGCAGCTCTGGTGGGATCGGCGTAACGATGTGGCGCAGCTTGACTACTTCACGTGGCTAGTCGCCAACTGGGTCGACCTCGCGAGCGAGTTCGTGTTCGTGAGCTTCGCGATCCTGGTTGTCATGAGCATTGCGGGATGGCTCAAGGATCGCTGGTGGATCCTCGGCGCGCCCGTATTCGTGCTTCTTGCGTTGCTTGCTGCTTTCAGCGCGACCTTCCTCTCGTTCGGCGCCGAATCCCTGGACGACCGGCGGCTCGAGGCCGATGTCCTGGCGCTGTCGACGACGCTCGGTGTGAGCGAGATACCAGTGCGCGTCGAGCAGGTCGACACGACGAACGCCGCCAACGCCTTTGCCGGTGGCCTCGGTCCGAGCCGACGCGTGATTCTCTGGAACACGTTGCTTGATGGGCGTTTCGGCGATGGCGAGGTGCGCGTTGTTCTGGCCCACGAGTTCGCCCACCATTCGGAGAATCACATCTGGAAGGGCGTTGCGTGGT
>JAUXJK010000135.1 GCA_030624785.1 Actinomycetes bacterium | reverse complement strand
CCTCGAGTTCCTTCACCATCAACTTTCCCCGGCGAGCAGACGTGGGCCAGTGAACGCGTCGCAGTGACTCCCCCTGTTCATATTCCCGTACGGAGTGAAGGTCGAAACCGGTTTGCCGACGCAGGAGCAACCGCCGTCCATCCGCAAGTCGCGCCCCGGTTTCCGAGAAGAGAACTCCAAGCTCGACGATCCGGGGAAACACGAGCAGCGAGCCCCCACGATGCACCGTGGTCTGCCGAACGGCGAACCCGAACGGATCGCCGGCGACCACGCGCATCGGTTCGAGGTCGTAGCGACCACGGGGCACGCTCTCGAGGGTGTACGTCGCGATGTAGCGGCCCTTCGTTCGCTCGAAGCTCAGAGGAAATTCGCCGAGCCCATCCACGAGCTCCCGCCCATCCACGAACGATGGGCGCAGGCCACGCGACAGCTCGAGCGCCACACGCACCGGCACATCGTCGCCATCGAGCCGCATGTCAGTAGCAAAGAAGCGGCGCAGATCTTTCGGCTCCGAGAGCAGGCGCACCCAAACCACTGAGAGCGCGACAGCCGCGACGAGTCCGATGCCAACCGGATAGAGGGGCTCTGACCCAAACAGCCACGCCACGAGGTAGACAACACCGCCGAGCGCGAGCACAAGTTGGCCCTTCCCGCTCAGCAACCTGCTGACCTACTCGCTACGACGGAACCGGTAGACGATCCAGGGTCTCGGCCACAAGCCCGCTCGCATCCAAGGCCCCTGCGCGAGCTTCGGGAGAGAGCAGAAGTCGATGCCCGAGCACGGGGCCTGCGACGGTCTTCACGTCGCCGGGCGTGACGTAGCCTCGCCCCTCGAGCAAGGCGCGAGCTTTCGCCACGCGGAGCAACGTGATCCCGGCACGTGGGCTCGCCCCAAGGAACAGGCGCTTGTCCTCGCGGGTCGCGCACAGAATCCGCGTCACATACTCGGCGATGCTCGGCTCGACATACATGTGACGGGCCGTGTCGATCGCTGTCAGCACTTCCTCAGTGCTCGCGACCGGCTCGAGCTCATCCAGCGGCGAGGACTCGGCCTGTTCGACCAGCATGCTCGCTTCGTCAGAAAACGATGGATAGCCAATCGAAACCCTGAGGGCAAAACGATCGAGCTCGGCCTCGGGCAACGGGTACGTGCCTTCGTACTCGATCGGATTCAGTGTGGCGATCACCATGAACGGCGGCGCGAGACCATACGAGACGCCGTCCGCCGTGACCTGCAGCTCCTGCATGCACTCGAGCAGTGCCGACTGTGTCTTTGGTGAGGCTCGATTGATCTCGTCGATCAGCAGCAGATTGGTGAAGACGGGGCCTGGCCTGAACTCAAACTCTCCCGTCTGTTGCGAAAACATGTTCACGCCGGTGACGTCTGACGGAAGCAGGTCAGGAGTGAACTGAATACGTGAGAACGAACAGCCAACCGATCGCGCGAGCGCCTTGGCAAGCGTCGTCTTCCCCACTCCCGGGAAGTCTTCGATAATCAGATGTCCTTCGGCGATCAGGCCTAGCACAGTCAGTTCAAGCGCTTCTCGCGGCGCGCGCATCACGCGGCCAAGGTTCTCGATGACGCGCTCGACCAGCGCGCGCGACGCAGCCAAGTCGCCCGGAGCAGGCGAGCGGACATGCCGATCGGTGGTCATTCTGTCGCTCATGCGGAGGCGAGGAGCGGGATCACGTTGTCGAGGATAGCCACGGCGCACTCCTCCTTTGACCGTTTGTCTACGCGCGTCTCGCCATCGGGGCCAATCAACACGACCTCGTTGTCGTCGACTTCGAATCCGACATCGGTTCGAGACACGTCGTTGAAAACAATCACGTTCACGTTCTTACGCTGGCGCTTTTCGCGCGCTGCTGCAAGACCTTGCTCCCCCTCATCGGCTGCGAAGCCCACAAGAATCTGCCCAGGACGTTGCCGACGGCCGAGCTCTAGCAATACGTCCTGCGTCCGCTCGAACGCAACCGTCCAGTTGCCTTCGTCCTTCTTCTTTTTACTCTTCTCGGGCGCGCTCGGTCGGTAATCGGCGACGGCTGCTGCCATCACCACCAGATCCGCGTCATCCCGCGCGAGTGTCTCATCCGCGAGCTCGGCCGCACTCACAACGTTGATCACTTCGACGCCAGGCGGTGGCGCAAGCGCAACGTTGGCAGCGATAACCGTCACAGAACCGCCGCGGCGGGCCGCTTCGGCCGCTACGGCGAATCCCATGCGCCCACTGGAGCGATTGCCGAGGTAGCGAACAGGGTCAAGGGCCTCGCGCGTACCTCCTGCCGTCACAAGCACGGATCGACCGACCAGCTCGCCCCCGCCAGTTTGATTGAGAATGGCTCGGCAGGCCTCGACGATCTCAGTGGGCTCGCTCATCCGGCCAGTACCGACCTCGCCTTCGGCCAGCTCGCCGAATGCTGGACCCACAACGCGGACGCCACGCTGCCGCAGCAGCTCGATGTTGTGTTGTGTCGCGGCGTGCTCCCACATGCGCGTGTTCATCGCAGGCGCAACCACGATTGGGGCCGGGAAGGCGAGCGCAAGCTGCGTAAGGATGTTGTCGGCGATTCCCGTCGCGAGCTTCGCGAGCGTGTTGGCCGAGAGCGGGGCAATGAGCAACAGATCGGCATCGGCAAGATGCGGATAGAGATCGTCGGGCGCGGCCCGACGCGCAAGTGCTTCGAGCGTCCGAGTGCCAAGGAAGCGTTCGGCACCCCTGGTCAAGATGGGCGTAACGTCGTCCCCAGCCTTCACGAAGGCGCGGACGATCTCGCCGCTCTTATACGCGGCAACACCACCGGTGACACCAACGATCACGTGCGCCATGCGCGCTCCAGGGTTGGGGCCGCCACGTCAGCGCAACACTCGTCGCTCGCGACGCGCTTCCTAGTCGTCGGCCAGCTTGATCTTGCCGCTAGCGATCTCTTCGAGCGCGATCGTGAGGTAGTTCTTGGATCGCGTCTCCACGAGGGGCGGCGGTGACTCGTCAAACGTTCCTTCACCGAGCTGGTGGTGATAGTTGTTCAGCTGCCGGGCGCGCTTTGCGGCCATGATGACCGCGCCGTAGCGCGACTCACCGGCATTGGTTACGACCTTGTCAACACGAATTCTAGTCATATAGCTTCAATTGTAGCTGCTACTGACTCACCTAAACGTAGAGTCGCGCGGGCGAGCATCGCTAACCCGTCTGCGATCGCCGTTAGCCCGCCTTCGTCTCACGATCGGCAATGGCAACCAGCTCCTCAGCGGCGCGCTCGACGGAGTCGTTCACGACAACGAAGTCGAAGTCGGTCGCCTCGTCCATCTGGCGACGCGCCAATGCAAGACGCTCGCCGATCTCGCCGGCGCTCTCGGTCGCACGTTCGGTCAGGCGACGTTCGAGCTCGTCGAATGTCGGCGAGGCGATAAAGATCGTCACCGCGGAGGGTTCGCGGTACTTCACGGCACGAGCTCCCTGCGTTTCGACTTCGAGCACACAGCTTCGGCCTGTGCCCAGGATGCGCGACACCTCACGCTCGAGCGTGCCGTACCTGTTCCCTGACACGTACTCGACCTCTTCGTAGAAGGCACCCGCAAGCTTTGCCTGGGCGAACTCGTCTTCGGTCATGAAGTGATAGTCCTGACCATCGATCTCGCCTGGTCGACGCTGCCTCGTCGTCGCGGACACCGCGACTTCAAGCTCGGGTCGTCGCGCAAGCAGCTCTCTGATCAGCGTTCCTTTGCCGGCGCCGGAGGGACCGGTAACAACGAAAAGCGTCCCGACGGATGTCACCGCGACGCGTTCTGATGTACGTGGCTCACTTAGCGACGCAGGAGACCCACGAGCTCCGTTCGTTGACGCTCAGAGAGGCCGCCAACGGTTTTTGACTGACTAATTCGACAATGCTTGAGAAAACGAGCAGCCTTCACGCGACCGAACTTTGGGACCGCCAGGAGGATGTCGAAGACCTTCGCGGTACCGACGTACTCGGGCGGATCGTCAAGCAGATCGTCGATCCGCACTCGCCCAGATTTCAGTTCCCTCTTCAGCTGGGCTCGGCGCACCCTCACCTCGTTGGCGCGACTCAGCGCATCCATTCTCTGATCGAGAGAACGCGACGGCGCCTTCGTCTGAGCTTTTGTGGCCGCCATGGCGGCCGATTGTAGGCAACCACGAGCCGCCGTACAAAACAACCGTTACGAGCCGACCGCTACCTTTGTCAGTTCAGGCAACAAATCGCCTCGGATACCTGGCTTCGATGACACCTCGCTCGCGCTCAATTCGTCGCCGAGCGCCATTCGAAACACACCCGCGGCACTCGCGACTCCGCGGCGCTGCGCCGCTTCCTCGAGCTCCGTGCGTATGCGATGCGGCGCTGCCGGGTCGCCGAACAGAACCGTGCCGAGCGCGACGTCTGATGCTCCGGCGGCGATCAACGCAAGCGCGTGCTCTCCTGTCTCGACTCCACCCATGCCAACAATGGGAAGACTTGTCGCCTGCGCACAGGCGTAGACCGCAGCGAGGGCCACCGGACGCAGTGCTGGTCCGGAGAGCCCACCGGTCGCCGTCGCGAGTATTGGTTCAAGCGTCGCAGGATCAAGAATGAGGCCGCGGAGCGTGTTCGTTAGAGACAGACCCCGTGCGCCCGCCTGCTCGGCGGCCTGCGCCACCGAGGCTATGTCGGGCAATGCCGGTGAGAGTTTTGCGTACAGAGGTTTCGATGTCACACCTCGCGCGGCGGCGACGATCGCCGATGCCTCATCCGCAGGAGCCGTCACATTGGGGCACGATACGTTGAGCTCGATCGCATCGACGCATGCGTAACCATCGAGGGCTGCGCAACACAAGGCGAAATCCTCAGCTGAAAACCCGCCGACGGACACCCAAAGCGAGGGGATTCTCTCGGCGAGCTCAGGCAAGTACTCGGCGACAAACCGCTCGATACCCGGATTCGCGAGCCCAATTGAATTCAGCATTCCGACATCGCTTTCGGCAATGCGAATCGGATCGTTTCCGGTGCGTGGCAATGGCGTGACGGTCTTCGTCACGAAGACATCGAGCCCGTCGGCGACTTCGGGCGCCGCCAGCGCGTCTAGACAACCCGACGCATTGAGAATGCGCGTCATGCTGGCACACCCACGGCGGATGGCAATGGCGATGAGTCGTGGTCTGGCACATAGAGCCGACCGGCGAGAACGGTAGGACCCTCGACACAGAGCCGTTTCAACTCGCCATCGATGCGAACGGCGCATCCGAAGCATGCCCCGTAGCCACACGCCATCGGAGCTTCGTGGGCGAGCCAGGCATGAGAAGCGAGCCGCCCGACCGCGGCGAGCATCGGTTCGGGTCCGCACGCGAGCGGTGTCGCCTCAGGACGCGACACAAGATGCTCTGCGAGTGGCTCGGTCACTCTGACCGGATCGATCACGATCTCGGCATTCGGAAGCAGAGCGCCAGCGACCGCGTGGGCATCCGAGCGGAATCCGAGCAGCGCGGGCGCTCCGCGAAGGCTCTCGCTGAGATATGGAAGTGGCGCGATCCCGATTCCGCCACCAACGATCACGGGATCAGTCGCGTCGAGTGGGAATCCATGCCCGAGCGGGCCGAACACAGTGATCCGATCACCGGGATCGAGCCGCGCCAGCGCCTCGGTTCCCTTGCCGGTCGGATCAATGAGAAAGCCCAACTCGCCGGCTCGCGCCATACAGAGGCTCATTGGCCGTGGCAGCAGAAGCGGCTCCGTGCGAAGCATGAAGAACTGGCCCGGGACACCAGGATCGAGCTGGCCTCGCTCAACATGGAGAAGGCTGTATGGCCCGATTGCCTCGTTGCCTCGCACGCGAAGGTGCGCGAGCTGTGCATTCATGCCGCGTAGGCGAGTCGGCCGTCGGCGATCGTCATGACGATGCATCCGGACAACTCCTCACCGATCAGCCACGAGTTCGCTGAGCGAGAACGGAAGCCGTCCTCCCCCACCACCCATTGGCGCTCAACGTCAATCAGCGTGAGATTCGCTGGTTGGCCGACTGCGAT
>JAUXJK010000141.1 GCA_030624785.1 Actinomycetes bacterium | reverse complement strand
TCCGCTCCGTCTTCCACGCATCGATGGCCAGCCTCGAGCAGAGCCGGAAACGCCGTGTCCTCCTTGCCCGCGAGCAGATTCTCCCAGTCTGATTCGACGCCGGAGCCCTGAATCGAGGCGCAGCGATCTGCGATTCCATACTCCTTCAGGCTCTTCTTGTAGAGCATCCTGATCGCGTTGTTGGCTGCACGTCCCCCATCCGGGTCGCCGTAGGTCACGATGCCGAGCTTGTCGCCGAGTGTCAACGCAACCATGTACGACGTTCGAGCAGGCCCAATGACCGGGATGTCGAGCACCGAGCGCAGAGCCCCGATTCCGGAGTCGCTCATCGAGTCGATGCAGACAGCGTCATATCCGTCGTCCTGAGCGCTTGCGCCGGCTTCGTAGACGCCCATGTCAGCCACGAGCCAGTCGTGAGGACTGTCGAACATCGCACAGCTCGCCCGCGCTGGTCGGTAGTCGAACTGGATGTCCGGGCCGAGGGTCACATGACTCGTCTGGGCCCTGCGGTTGTCTACGCCCGCGTGGCTCAGCGGGAACGGAACCAGAACCAGCACCTTGTGCATAACGCTCTCCTCTGGTTGGGGCGACAGAGTGTCGCCCACTTGCTGCTACCGGAAGGACACTACTCAGGGACGAAGCAACGTGAGAAACGTCGACTGCTCCGGATCCTTGGCGAGAAATCGCCCGACCCAGTGCTGCCCCGACTCCGAGCTGACGACCTCACCGAAGAGGCGCGCATCGTTCTCCAATCCGGCAGCGAATCCCTGGTCGTAGCCGGCACGCATGGCTTCGAGTGCCAGGCGCGCGGCGTAGCTACGAGCTGCCACGATGTCGCGAGCATCCGACCCGGTCGGCGCCGACGATGCCAGCAGGCGCGTGACCTCCGAGGTCTCATAAAGGCCGCTCATATCATCGCGAGTGCTCGCAGCAAGAGCAGCCCAGTCGGGTCGTCTCTGCGTCGAGGCACCGGCGGCTAGCTCACGTGCGACCGCGAAGGCTCTGAGGAGTGCTGTGCACGACGGTTGGAGCTCGTGGACTAGGCCAATGCGGACGGCCTCTCGACCATCGACCGCTTCGCCGTTGACAGCCAGTTCGGCCGCCTTCCGTGGTCCGACGAGACGCGGAAGCCTCTGCATGCCGCCGTAACCGGGAATGATGCCGAGCTTTACCTCCGGTTGACCGAGCATCGCGTTCTCGGTCGCTATTCGGTAGTGCGTGCTCATGGCGAGTTCGTTGCCTCCGCCCAGGGCGAACCCGTCGATCAACGATACGACGGGAATCTCGAGATCTTCAAGGCGAGTGAAGACATCCATGTTCGACGCTGCGAGACGATCCAGTGCGGTCGCGCTCTTGTCGACAAAGACCTGAATGTCTGCGCCCGCGACAAAGGCGCGACCCGCACCGCGAACGATCAATGCGGCGGCCTTGCGTCCCGCGATCGTTCCATGTGTGTCGAGCTCGGTGACAGCCTCGGATAGCTGAGCGAGCAGTTCTTCGTTGAGCGCATTGAGTGCCTCAGGACGCGTGAGCGTCAGGATGGCTACCTCGTCGATAACCCGAACATCGACCAACCGTCCGCTCGGCGCATCGGCTTCGTACACGGTTTCACCGAGGTAGTGCGCCTCGTACTCACCGATCGAGCGCTCGGCTCGATCGGCCTGTACGAGCGCGACGCCTTTGGGGGACGTCATCGTCCCGTCCAGCATCTTCTGCTGGATCTCAGGCAGCTGCTTGAGATCAACGACCTCGAGGTCATCCTGCTCCATCACGATGCGCTCGCTTGCGAGCAAGCGCACGATCTCTCTCGCCTGATCGTCGCGATACATGTGCGATCCGAGAATCGACAGGTTCGCTTCGCCACGCATCACCACGAAGCCCGACGGCATGGCATCTCGCTCGTCGTAGTCTCGAAGCAGGAAGGTGCTGAAATGCATGGTGCTCTGATCCGGGCGCTCGACGATGAAATCAGGGCTCACACGCGGGCCGAACACGCCCCAGATAGCGCGACCGACAGCGCGCGCGTCGTTCATGAATTCGGCGTTGTAGGCGGCATTCGGCGTGCCTTCAGGGGTCAGTGGATCGGGCATGTCCTCGGAGAGATCGAACTGATCTCGGTCGATGATGTTCGAATGCGGAATCCCGAGATTCTCGAGGGCTCGAATGCCGTCAGGCTCACTCGAATAGGAGGCGATGGCCGCGAGCTCGGCCCCTCGCTCCAGTGCGGCGCTCGCGAATTCGAGTGCGTAGTCGTCGGCGCCCCAGATGAGGCCTTTCCGCCCAGGCAGCAGATCGATTTGCGCCAGAATCTCGCGCGCCGGGCCGGAGCCGCAGACGAGTTGTTTCTGTCGCATCCAAACCCACCGTGCGTCCATGACGAAGCGTCGACCGTCGTAGAAGAACGTTTCCTTGTACTCGCCCTTTAGACCCTGTCCCGTGGCGCCGAAGAAGACGAGTTTTCCGTGTTGTTCGAGAGCAGAGACAAGCAACGGGAAGTTGGTTCCACCCGTATGTTCGAAAACCTTGTCTACGGGCTTCCCGTCGTTGGCCGCATACACCGCACTCCGAAACGGGGCCGTTCTCGTCAACCACGCGTGGTAGTCCTCGCCCTCGTCGACGACTCCGTAGACCTCCGGTGCAATCTCGCGACGATTGACGAATGCGTCTGCAATTCCACGCTCAATCAACGAGTCGGCAAGCTCACGATTCGAACCCACCAGAATCACGTGAGCGCCGAGCGCCTTGCCAAGTTGTGCACCAGCGAAGCTGGTTCCCTTGCCGCCTCCCATCACGAGCAGCGAATCGCCGGGGCCGACCTCGAGCCTCTCGACCACCGCGCGGTATGCGGTGCCGTAGGTCAAGAGCGCGGCTGCCAGTCGCTCGGGACTACTGCTTCTCAGCGCAGCCGGCACAGGGATGGCCCGTACCTCGTCGACCACGGCGAACTGCGCATTGAAGCCATCGTGCGTTTCGTAGCCACGGATAGTCCCGCCGGTCCACGAATCGAGAATCACTGCCTCTCCGACCTTGACGCTCGTGACGGCCGGGCCTGCGTCAACCACTATTCCCACGGCATCGCTGCCCGGAATGTGAAGCGTTGCGCTGTCGCCGCGAGGGAACACTGGCACAGGCAGTCCCAGCGCCGCAAAGTTCGTATTGAAGTTCGGGCCGCTCGCGAGAATCGAGACCAGCACGCGCCCGGCGTCAGCCGTACCAAGACGTGGTAGGGGAACATCCTCGACGCGAATCACGTCGGAAGGTGGCCCGTAGTCGTCGCGATGCAACGTGAGAGCCGCCATCGACTGCGGAAGCTTGGTGGCGAGGTCGGGGCTTACTCCGAGAGGCCATCGTGTGCCGGTAGAACCGTCAGTGGCTGTTGGGCTGGAAGGAGTCATGTTGTCGCTTTCGGCTGGGTTTCTGGCGTTTGCGCGCCGCTCAGCGCGGCAGTGTATGCGCCTGGGAAAGGTAGACGGCTCCGGCAGCGGGAGAGACCCGGTTCTAGGTGCTTCCTTGGATCCCAGCGCCGGGTCAGCCGACACTTGTATGAGCGGGAAGCTCGGTCTAGGCTCTCACCATGCCGGACGCGCACCCAACCGATCCGCTGAGTGCCGAAGAGATCCGGCTCGCAGCCACCGTGGTTGTGGACGAGTTGCAGCCGGCTGGCAGCGTTCAGTTCGTCGCGATCACACTTCGCGAGCCCGCAAAACCGGCCAAGGACATGCTGAACAGCCCGAGCGAACTTGCCGATCGATGCGCGACTGTCGTGCTTCACGACCGCGCAGACAACAGCATCACCGAGTTCACCGTTTCCCTCACCGAGAGCCGAGTGCTCGACAGCGGCGTGGTCGCAGGCGCGCATGCGCCATTTCTGGTGGACGAATGGGAGCCGTTCGTGGATGCGATAAAGGCCGACGCCCGCTACCTCGAAGCGCTCGGCCGGCGAGGCATCAGCGACGTCAACTTGATCAGTATCGACCCGGTCCCGTATGGCTACTGGCACGAAGGGGACGATCAGAGACGGCTTTGCCGCGCCACGTCGTTCCTGCGCGAACGCGCACCGGGAGGCAACCGCCACGCTCGGCACATCGAGGGGCTCGTGTGCACCGTCGATTTGAATGCGCTGGACGTCATCGCCGTTGACGACCACGGTGTCGTTCCGATCCCGCCCGACCCGGGCGAGTATGAGACCGAGCAGCTCGGACCTCTGCGAGACGACCTCCGCCCACTTGAGATCACGCAGCCCGACGGGCCGAGCTTTGAGGTCGACGGCTGGCAGGTCGCGTGGCAGAAGTGGCGCTTTCGCGTGGGCTTCAACGAGCGTGAAGGACTCGTCCTGCACGCGCTCGGCTACGAGGACGCTGGTCGGCTCCGTCCGATCCTGCACCGCGCCTCGTACACCGAGCTGGCTGTTACGTACGCCGATACGAGCCCGGGGCATTGGTTCATGTCGTTCTTCGACTTCGGGGAGCTGCAGCCCGGGGCCCTGGCGAATCCACTCGCTCTGGGTTGTGACTGTCTCGGCTTGATCCGCTACTTCGACGTGACGTTGTCGGACTCACGCGGCGACCCGTACGTCATCCCCAACGCCATCTGCCTCCATGAGGAGGACGCCGGAACGCTCTGGAAACACGTCGACCTCGGTGAGGGCCGATCCGAGGTGCGCCGCTCCCGCCGCCTCGTCATCTCGTGGATCGGCACCTTCGGCAACTACGAGTACGGCTTCTACTGGTACCTCTACCAGGACGGGGCGATCGAAGCCGAAGTCAAGCTGACCGGCATCCTGCAAACAGCCGCGCTAGCACCAGGGACACAGCCGACAAGCGGGAACCTCGTCGCGCCGCAGGTCAACGGAATGAGCCATCAGCATCTCTTCAACGTGCGGTTGGATATGGATCTTGATGGTCGAGACAACACGGTGGAAGAGACGTGGGCCGAGCCGATTCCGCTCGGCGAAGACAATCCCAACGGCACCGCCTTCGCGACATGTCGGCGCGCCCTTCTGAGCGAATCAGAAGCGAAACGAGACGTCGATCCGCTCAGCGCGCGCGCTTGGGAAATTACGAATGCGGATGTGACCAACGGCCTCGGCGCACCCGTCCGCTATCGGCTTGTGCCGGGCGAGAACATCAAGGCCATGGTGCAGCCCGATTCCCCGTACGGCCGTCGCGCAGCGTTTGCTCGACACCATCTGCACGTGACGCCCTACGAGGCGGATGAGCGCTACGCGACGGGAAACTATCCCTACCAGGGTCGCGGCGACGATGGTCTGTCGGTCTGGACCGAGGCGGATCGCTCGATCGCCGACACGGACATCGTCGTCTGGTACACGTTCGGACATCACCACGCGCCGCGCCCGGAGGACTGGCCTGTGATGCCGGTGGCGAGTGCAAGCTTCCGCCTCGTTCCGGTTGGCTTCTTCGACCGTAGCCCCGCGCTCGATGTAGCTCCACCAGACCCTAAGCACGGGCACTCCTGCCACTAGAAGTCGCGCGACTCTCTAGCTAAGTAGCTGAGCCTCAACGCGGCATGCTCTGCGCCCACCACGACGGCCTGCGAGGGTCGAGCGCGCGCGGTCGGGTCGAGCCGCCGAACGCGCATGCCTGATGATCCCGCGGCATGATTGAGGTCGTGACCGCCGCAAGGCATGTGAGATCGCGCCACCATCACTCAGCTAGGACGGGGATGGATCGATGACCCGTATCGGCCAGACGCTTCTCGTAATCGTGAGCCTGGGAGACACCGACGAGTGCAGCGGAGCGGATCGAGATCAAGAACAGCGAAACGGGACGTCAGACGTGGTGTCCGCCGCCGTTCTATTTCTGTTTATCGGCGCCAAGCCACACACGGAGTTCCTCGGCGACGCGGTAATGCGCAACGACGCAGAGTTCGTCCTCACCGGTCCTGATCTGTTCGAGGACGGTCAACGCCCAAAAGGGCTGGTC
>JAUXJK010000298.1 GCA_030624785.1 Actinomycetes bacterium | reverse complement strand
CTGGCACGCAGCGCAGCGACCACAGCCGTATGACGAGCGCACCGCTACACGGTCACCGACCTGAACATTCCAGCGAGCGGCGGCTCGCGCCCCGATCGCAGCGATCACCCCGAGTGGCTCGTGCCCTGGAATGGAAGGGAACGGCTTGTAGTAGTCGTTGCTCTGGACCTTCCCGTCGAACTGCTCGTAGTCAGTACCGCACAGCCCGCAGATCTCGACCCGCAAGAGCGCATCGTCAGGGGTGATCTCAGGGAGTGGAAACTCGTCGAGCTCGAGTGAGCCAGGCGCCCGCAGCACCATTGCACGAGAGGACGCCGGCAGCGCGCTCGTGCTCACCGCCCGGTGGTGTTGCCCTCGTCGCTGGCAAGCGGCCGCGGCGGCTCGCTACCGTCGAGCTGGCCGAGCCGACCACTCAGGTACTCCCCGAGACGACCCCGCGAGTCGACGATGTCGTTGAGCTGCACTGCGAGCTGGCCGATGCGATCGGTCGCCGTAAAAGAGGACGCGCTGCGTTCCATGCTCAGACGCTCAGGCGAATACGAAAGCGCTTCACCCTGCGTATCGAGAATCGTGTAGTCGTCCCCGCGTCGAAGCTCGAACGTGACCTCGCCAGTGACGCCACGCGCAACCCAGGCGTGCAGACTTTCCCTGAGCATCAGAGCTTGGGGGTCGAACCATCGCCCCTCGTAGAGAAGACGGCCGAGCCGATAGCCAAGCGTGCGGTACTGCTCGATCGTCGCTTCGTTGTGAATTGCACTCACGAGCCGCTCGTAGGCGATCCAGAGCAGCGCCATGCCTGGCGCCTCGTAGAGACCTCGACTCTTCGCCTCGATCACGCGATTCTCGATCTGGTCGGACATACCCAGGCCGTGACGCCCACCGATAGCGTTGGCTTCGAGCACAAGCTCAACAGCACTTTCGTAACTCGTGTCTCCAAGCGCCACTGGCCGGCCACCTTCGAACCGAACACTCACCACCTCGGATTCGATTTCAATGGTTTGATCCCAATGTGGAACACCCATGATCGGCTCAACGACCTTCATGCTTGTCGTGAGAAACTCAACATCCTTGGCCTCGTGAGTCGCACCCAGCATGTTGGCGTCGGTTGAGTACGCCTTCTCGATCGAATCGCGATACGGGAGATCGCGCGCGACCAGCCACTCGCTCATCTCCGTGCGCCCGCCGAGCTCGGACACGAACTCCTCGTCGAGCCACGGCTTGTAGATACGGAGCGACTCATTGACGAGTAGTCCATACCGATAGAACCGCTCAATGTCATTGCCCTTGTACGTCGAGCCGTCGCCCCACACGTTGATGCCGTGCTCGCGCATCGCGGCAACGAGCATCGTTCCCGTAACGGCGCGCCCGAGCGGCGTTGTGTTGAAGTAAGTCTTGCCGGCCGTCGAGATATGGAACGCTCCGCACTGGAGTGCGGCTATTCCCTCGTGGGCAAGCGCGTCACGACAGTCGACGACGAACGCGTCCTCCGCTCCATACAGGCGCGCGCGGGCCGGCACTTCACCGACGTCTGCCTCGTCGGGTTGACCGAGATCAGCCGTGAAAGCGTATGGAATCGCCCCTTTCTCGCGCATCCAGGCGAGCGCACAAGAGGTGTCTAGCCCACCCGAAAAGGCTATTCCGACCCGCTCGCCAGCGGGGAGCGACTCGAGAATCACCCGGCTCACGTCGTTGAGTGTACGGAGGATCGTCAGGAGCCGGCTGAGGCGATCAGCATCTGGTGTTCCTTCGTCCGCACAAGCGCACTGACCGTGGCGTTGATGGGCGCCTCTCGACCCAAGGAGTCGGCGACCCTGGGAATGGCGCCGTTAATGACATCGATCTCGCCGCGTCGAGACGCCATGTAGTCGAGCAACATTGAAGGTCGCGCATCGGGGATCTTGCTACCGAACTCGAGCACGTAGCGCTCGGGGTCGTCGAATGTGAACGAGATGCCATTGGCGCACCCGATTTCGTAAGCCTCGGCTGCGCAGCTCGTCGAGAGATCACGGCCGGAGTCTGAAGAGAGAACCTCCCCGATGGTCCGTTCCAGGATCGTGCACGGCCCGCTGTAGGCCACGTTGCAGACCAGCTTCTCCCAGACGAGACGACCGACATCGTCATACGTCTCCACGCGGAAGCCAGCCTCACGCCAGATCCCAGCAACGCGGTCAACGCGAGGCGTCGCAGGACCGGACCGCTCCCCGAGGCGAACGAGCTCCCAGCCCTCATGGCGTGCATGACCGGGCGCAACGATCGATGCTCCGAATCCACCGACAACGCCCACGGTCACGACGTCGTCGCCGAGCACGGAAGCCGCCGTGTCAGGTCCGCCAAGGCCGTTCTGAATCGATAGCACGACAGTGTCCTCGCCAACGAGCGACCGAGCAGCTCTCGCCGCCTGCTCCACGTCCATCGCCTTGGTCGCGATGATCACCAGCTCGCAGGTCCCGGCGTCGGCAGCATCGGTCGTTGCGGAAACGGCGACGGTCCGATCGCCACTCGCCCCTTCGACCCGTAGGCCCTCGCTGGCAATCGCGTCGATGTGCTCGCGCCATTGATCGATCGCCCAGACCTCATTGCCCGCTGCCGCGAGCAGGCCCGCATACACCGATCCCATCGCGCCGACTCCAACCACTGCAATCTTCACATCGACCTCCTTCCAAACGTTCGTCTCAGGCCCCCGCCTGCGCCCGAGGACATGTCTATCGTGCCAGCCACACGTCCAAGGAGGAAATCATGGCCGACCACCCCGTCGTGCTGGTAGATAACGACGATCGCCGGCGCTCGCGCCTCACGACGTTCTTCCGCTACCTGCTCGTCATTCCGCACATCATCTGGCTCTACCTCTGGTCGATCGCGGCGACCGTCGTGATGATCATCAACTGGTTCGCCACGCTCATCATGGGTACGCCCCCGGAAGGGCTGCACGGGTTCTTGTCGAGAATTCTTCGCTACTCCACCCATGTCAGCGTCTACCTGAACCTGCTCGCAAACCCATATCCGGGTTTCAGCTCGAGCGACTCCTATCCCGTAACGCTGGAGCTTCCACCGGCTGAAAAACAAAACCGGCTCGTGACCTTCTTCAGGTTCCTACTTGCCATTCCCGCGTTCATCCTTACCGCAATCCTCAACTGGCTGCTCGGAATCCTTGCGTTCATCTCATGGTTCGTGTGTCTCATTCTCGGGCGAATGCCGGACGGGTTGGAGAAGCTCGGGCTCACGTGTATGCGCTTCCAGGTACGGACGATGGCGTACACCATGCTCATCACCGCTCGCTATCCATCGGTCGACTAAGCAGGGCGTGGTCGACTAGCCCGAGCGATAGACGCGGCCGCGAGCCGTGTGCAACCATAGGAATCCGGCGCGACTTGCCGGGCCTGGAGAGATGTCCGAGTTGGCCTAAGGAGCGCGACTGGAAATCGCGTACTCGGGATCAAACCCGG
>JAUXJK010000148.1 GCA_030624785.1 Actinomycetes bacterium | reverse complement strand
TCGGCCGCTCCCGGGCCATCCAGTCCGCGAGTTGGATCATCACACCCAGGCCACCCTTCATGTCGGCCGCGCCAAGACCGACAACGTCGTCACCTTCAAGGCGACCCGGCAGATTCTCCTGCGCAGGAACGGTGTCGAGGTGGCCGGCAAGCACGACCAGGGGGAGAGACGGATCTCGATCAGTCGTGTAGAGAAGAAACTCAGGTGTGCGCTGACGCTCCACGAGTCCGAGCGGCTCCATCGCATGGCCTACATGTTCGGCGAGAGCCTGCTCGTCGCGGCTCTCCGATCGAATGTCAACGAGCGACAACGTGAGCTCCGCAAGTTGGGTCGTTTCCTCCCGCAGGTTCACGCTGCGCCAGTGTAATCAGGCGATCGGAGCCTCACGCCTACAATCAGGAGTGTGGGAGCCGATGAGCGCACTGGCATGCATGCTGAGACTGAGCGCGGTCTCGTTGTATCCGTAATCGATCCTCGTGACGATATCGACGATGCGCTCCGCGAGTTTCGAGAACTTCTGACGACCGCACGTGTCACCACGGTTCACGAAGTCGTGCAAAAGCGTGCGCATCCAGATCCTCGAACGTACGTTGGGCGCGGAAAACTGACCGAGCTGATCGAGCTCGCCGACAGGAAGCACGCCGAGGCGCTCATCGTCGATGACGAGCTCACGCCAGGGCAACAACGCCGCCTTGAGGATGCGCTCAAACTCCGCGTCGTCGATCGCACACAGTTGATCCTCGATATCTTTGCCCATCACGCCAAGACGGCTGAAGGAAAGCTCCAGGTTGAGCTGGCTCAGCTCGACTACAACCTGCCGCGTATGCGCGGGATGTGGCAGCATCTCGAGCGCCTCGGCGGCGGAATCGGCACGCGGGGCCCGGGAGAGTCCCAGCTCGAGACGGATCGACGCCTTGCGCGCCGACGGATCGGCGTTCTTCGTAACCGGCTCGAGACATTGAGCCGCCAGCGGGCGACGCAACGAAAGCGACGGCTCCGCTCGACAACGCCCATCGTCGCGCTCGCTGGCTACACGAACGTTGGAAAGTCGACGCTTCTCAATACGCTGACGGATGCGGACGTCTCTGTCCGAAATCGTCTGTTCGAGACGCTCGACCCAACGACACGCTCTTTTGACTACGAGGGGCGTGACTATCTCGTATCGGACACAGTCGGCTTCATACGACGGTTGCCACACGGTCTGGTCGAGGGCTTCAAGGCCACCCTGGAGGAGATGCTCGCAGCGGATCTGATTCTGCATGTCATCGACGTCTCTGAGAGCGATGAGCGAATGGCCGAGATGGCAGACGCTGTCGATGCCGTTCTCACCGAGATCGGTGCCCACGAGCTGCCCATTGAGATTGTCTTGAACAAGTCGGATCTCGCCGGCACGGTCGCGCAGCAGCGAGCCAAACACCGATTTCCCGGATCTATCGTCGTATCGGCGAGCACCGGCGACGGAATGCACGAGTTGAAGGAACGCATTGCCGAGCGGTTTGCCGAGATGTTCGAACCGGTGCGACTCCTCATTCCGCACGCGGACGGAGCTCAGCTCGCCGAGTTGTATGCGCTCGGAGCACCCATTGACGAACGGAAGGATCGAGGTGACGGCGTCTCGATCCTGGCTCAGCTTCCTCGCCGAGAAATCCCGCGATTCGCGAGGTATCTGGTTGGCGACGGTGCGGCAGCGGCACCCGTCGAAGATTCTCCACCTCGTGGCGAATCCGCTAAGGGCTCGTTCTGATGCGACTCCCAATCCAACGACTCCACCCCGATGCAGTCGTGCCAGAGCACGCCTACGCCGGTGACGCGGGTCTGGATCTGGTGATCTGCGAATCCGTTTCGCTCGGGCCGGGCGAGCGTGCCGCGATACGGACAGGGCTCGCGGTTGAGATCCCTCAGGGATACGCAGGCTTTGTACTTCCGCGCTCCGGTCTTGCGCTCAACCACGGCATCACGCTCGTAAACTCACCGGGTCTGATTGACTCTGGATATCGCGGCGAAATCAAGTTGATCGTGGTCAACACAGACCGCAATGCAACGTTCACCGCTGACGCGGGGAAGAGGATGGCTCAGCTCGTAATCGTCGCCTATCCGTCGATCGAGCCGTACCGTGTCGACGAGCTCGAAGGAAGCGAGCGCGGCGAGCGCGGCTTTGGATCATCGACCGGCTAATGCAACCACGCATTCGGGTATCTGCACTTCTACGCCGAGAAGACCGGCTGCTGCTTTGCCGTCATGAGAAGCCGGACAGGGGCGCCTACTGGCTGCTTCCAGGCGGTGGCGTGGAACCAGGGGAGACACTCGTACAGGCACTCCATCGCGAGATCCGGGAGGAGTTGGGTATCGACGAGCCTCCTCTGCTCGAAGGTCCAATCGCTCTCGCCGAATCGATCTCGCCACCCGATGCCCCGCCGCGTCACGTCCTGCACATCGTGTTTGCCGCACACCTCGGCGAGCGTTCGCTCGAGGCCGTCCAGTCATCTGATGCAGCTGTTCGGGGGCACCGTCTCTTCGACGCGGAAGAACTCGTCGACATCTCACTGCACCCGCCAATTCAACGGTTCATCGAGCGGTGGCAGCCCGGCGACCCGTCTGTGTATCTGGGTTCGATCTGGGCGCCCTAGAACCGTCCGCCCCTGGTACGCGCTCGCTCGCCCGCCAGCGCTTGTGCCGAGGACTCGAGTGCATCCTCAAGAGGCGGAAGCTCGCGTGGCTCGCCCGTGCGATGCAGCAGCGCGCGCTCAAGCAACCAGTCGGCAAGCCACGGGTTGCGTGGCAGCAGCGGACCGTGCAGATAGGTTCCGATCGCCGATCCAAGTCGGCAACCCTCGTAGCCGCTTCGCCCGTCATTCCCGAAGCCGTGTACCACGCGCCCGAAAGAGTCAGCTCCTTCGTCAAGCTTGGTTCGGCCCGCGTGATTCTCGAACCCGGCAATCCGCCGCGGGGGCCCATCGAGGAAATCGCATTCGAGCAGCACGTCGCCGATGAGACGGTGATGCCCTGCCTGAGTTCGAATGGGGAACAAACCTGCGCCGGGCATCTCATTGCCAGAGACGTCGCGGTACGAGTGCCCAAGCAGTTGATACCCGCCACAGACTGCCAGCAGCGCGCATCCAGTCTCTACGAGGCTGCTCAGTGCGGGCCCTCGTCTCGCGATATCAGAAGCGATCAGTTGCTGATCACGATCCTGGCCTCCGCCGATGTAGACGAGATCCGTGTCGCTCGGAAGCGCAGTTCCGTCATCAACGGAGCACACCGTAAGCTCAATGCCACGCCGCGCGGCACGCCAGTTCAACACTGCGATATTGCCACGGTCGGCGTAGATATTGAGCAGCTCCGGGTAGAGATGGGCGACGGTCAGCTGCACGACCTGACACGATAGCGCGCGTGCCCGGCGTGAACTCCATACCTCTTTTGTACGCTCGCGCTGTACGACGCGCTCTCCGGGGTCGCACACCGCGACTCCATGGTCTCTACCGCGCAATGGACGAGCGCATGATCTTCGTCTTCGGGTGTCCACGCTCGGGTACGACGTTCCTCGCGGGCGCGCTCGGATCGCTCAACGGATACGTGGATCTCGGTGAGGTAGCACCGCTAAAAGCCGAGATTCCCAGACTCTCTTCAGTCACGCCCGCTTCAGCTGCCGGCGATGCAAAACGCATTCTGAGTCGAGTTCAACGATGGAGCTGCGGAGGTGGGCTGAGAGCGGTCGAACAGACACCTGAGACGATCTTTATCGCGCCAGCCATCGCCCATGCCTATCCAGGCGCCGTCTTTCTCCATCTTGTCCGCGACGGTCGAGATGTTGTGTGCTCGCTCGAGAAACGAGGCTGGCTCGCGAGCGGACGCAGCGGAGCAGATGATGCAGGGCATTCCTATGGCGCTGAGACCCGCTTCTGGGTTGAGCCTGAGCGATCGACTGAGTTTGCGCAGGTCAGCGATGTGCGACGAGCCGCGTGGGCCTGGCGCCGCTATGTTGAAGCGGGACGGGCCTTGGGGGACAGGGCGGTCGAGCTGCGCTACGAGACGCTTACAGCCAATTCTGGTGAGGTTGCGGCCCAGCTCAGCCAGACGCTTGAACACCCCGTCGGCGAGCTCCAGGAAGCCCTTTCTGCCGCACACGACGGTTCCGTAGGACGACATCGGCTGGAGCTTTCGGCATCCCAACTTATGGACGTCGAGATCGAGTCTGGCGCATTGCTACACACGCTCGGATATCTCTCCACGACAGGAGGCTGATCTGTAGATCACCCAACTAGGGGAGATCCGCCTGACCCGCCGGAGGTAGGAAGAGTTCAAGACACTCTCACACGCCGCCGATGACCTCAGCGTGGCGCGGAGACCTCTCCCAAAGCATGAAGACGATGGTGCCCCTAAGAAGGCGTCGATCAAACTCGTTGCTGGCGCGAAAAGTGCCGCAGCCGGATCTACTGACACTGTCGAGGTTGAGGAGAAGGAAGAAGCTTCTCCGCCGGAGCTCCGCGATCCTCTAAAGCTCTACGTCCGTCAGATCGGCGACGGCCCGCTTCTCACAACAGCAGAGGAGCGCGAGCTTGCACGTCGCAAGGACGAAGGCGACGAGGTCGCCAAACGGCAGCTCGTCGAATGCAATCTCCGGCTTGTCATGTCGATCACGCGCAACTACTCGAACGCGGGCGTTCCGCTACTCGATCTCATTCAAGAGGGCAATCTTGGTCTCATGCGAGCGGTGGAGAAGTTCGACTACAGACTTGGCTACAAGCTCTCGACATACGCCACGTGGTGGATCCGACAGTCAGTGAATCGAGCGATCGCCGATCAAGGACGCACGATTCGGCTACCGGTACACGTTGTCGATCAGGTGCGCAAGACGATGCGCGCTCGTCGCGTGCTCGCCCAGCGCCTGAATCGGGAGCCGCTCAACCTCGAGATCGCCGCCGAGGCCGGTCTAGAAGAGAGCAGGGTGGAGGAGCTACTCGATCTGATCGAGGATCCGGTGAGTCTGGAAACGCCTGTCGGTGAGGGCGACTCGATGTACGGAGACCTAATCGAAGACGTGAACGCAGACCTTCCCGAGGATGTCACAGCTCATCGGTTGCAATCTGTCGAGCTCACCGAGGCCATCAGCCACCTGAATGAGCGAATGCAACGCGTGCTTGATCTGCGATACGGCCTGAGCAGCGGAAAGCCTCGTTCGCTTGAGGAGGTTGGTCAAGCGCTCGGCGTCACCCGCGAACGCGTCCGCCAGCTAGAAGCTCGAGCGCTACGCGAACTCCTTGCGGTCGCGCCGGATCTCAAGTTCTACCTCCGAAACGACTAGCCCGAGGTCTACCCTCTGCAAGTGCAGTCGTTCGTGGACATCCACAGCCACGTGATTCCGTCCGGCGACGATGGTGTGGAATCAGAAGGTGAGGGTCTCGAACTCCTCGAGACAGCGGCCTCGCGAGGCACGAAGGTCATCTATGGAACGCCACACGTTTGGCCGATCGACGGGCTGACAGACGCTCGGGAGGCCGCCGTCCGAGCCGCTCACCACCGCATGCGCAACCAGGCACGCGCCATGGGCGTTGACCTCCAGCTCGGTTTTGAGGTGACTCCAGCCCCGGCACGACACGAGGAAGACCCGGCTCGATACCGGCTTGGGAATCTCGACGCGATCCTGATCGAAGTTCCTTTCCGTGGCAGCATCGACGTGCCGTTTGGCTACGCAGTCATCGCCGAACACGCAGGCCTGCTCCCGATCCTCGCGCACCCCGAGCGTTCCGATGCTGTCCTTGAAGAACCCTCCCACGTCAATGCAGCCCGCGAACGTGGCTGGC
>JAUXJK010000292.1 GCA_030624785.1 Actinomycetes bacterium | reverse complement strand
GGCGGAGAGGTGGAGATCTTGCCGCGAAACTTCGCCGACCTCGTCGCCATGCTCGAGGAGCGGGCGAACCGTCAGGCCTGATCGCTCTAGGATCCGAGCCTAGCGACGAGGGGGTGTCATGGACTTAGATCATCCAGATCTTCATCGGTCCGAATGAGCTCGTCCAGCAGGAGGTCGGCGCTGGCGCGAGCGCCAATCTCGAGGCGATGTTCCGCTAGGACGCCGACGCGACCCGGCAGCGGCGATCGATTCCGATCATTTCGAGCGACGCGAAGTCGTAGACTTACGCCATGGCCACTAAAGAGCAGTCACAAGCAATCGTGGGCCTCGGGCTCTCAGACCCGAGTCTCTTTCGTCAGCAGGCATACGTCAATGGCGAGTGGATCGACGCCGACTCGGGCGAGACAATCGAGGTAACCAATCCGGCGACGGGCGCGGTGATCGCCGAGGTCGCGAAGCTTGGAACCGCCGAGGTGCGGCGTGCCATTGAGGCCGCCGAGGCCGCGTTCCCCGCATGGCGTGATCGCACCGCCAGAGAGCGCGCCGTGATCCTCAGGCGCTTCTATGACCTCATGCTCGAGAATCAGGAAGATCTTGCGATCATCCTGACCAGCGAGCAGGGCAAGCCGCTGGCCGAAGCTCGGGGCGAGATCGCCTACGCGGCATCCTTCCTCGAGTGGTTCGCTGAGGAGGCGAAGCGGGTTTATGGCGACACGATCCCGGCGCATCAGACAGACAAGCGCATCATCGTCTTGAAACAGCCGATCGGCGTCTGTGCCGGCATCACGCCCTGGAACTTCCCATCCGGAATGCTGACGCGGAAGGCGGCGCCAGCGTTGGCGGCCGGCTGCACGTTTGTGCTCAAGCCGGCGAGCCAGACTCCGCTCTCAGCGCTCGCGCTCTGTGAGCTGGCGGAGCGCGCGGGGCTTCCACCGGGCGTCCTTTCGGTTGTCGTGGGTGGAGCCCGCGAGATCGGGGCGGAGATGACCTCGAATCCGACCGTGAGAAAGCTCGGGTTCACGGGATCGACCGAGATCGGCAAGCTTCTCATGGCCCAGTGCGCAGATAGTGTCAAGAAGGTGTCACTCGAACTGGGCGGCAACGCGCCGTTCATCGTGTTCGACGACGCCGACATCAACGCAGCCGTCGAGGGCGCAATCGTCTGCAAGTTCCGCAACGCCGGCCAGACGTGTGTGTGCGCGAATCGGATTCTCGTGCAGGACAGCGTCTACGACGAGTTCGCGGAGAAGCTGGTCAAGGCGACGATGGACCTCGTTGTGAAACCCGGACTCGAAGAGGGCTCACAGATCGGGCCACTCATTGATGATGCGGCGATCGAGAAGGTCGAGCAGCACGTCAAGAACGCGGTGGGACACGGCGCAGACCTGCTAGCGGGCGGCCGGCCGCATGAGTACGGCGGCACGTTCTATGAGCCAACCGTCCTCTCAAATGTTCGCACGGACATGGACCTCTCGTGCGAGGAAACGTTCGGCCCCGTAGCGGGCTTGATCCGTTTCTCGACCGAGGAAGAAGCCATCGAGATGGCCAATGACACCGAGTTTGGGCTCGCGTCGTACTTCTACGCGACAAACCATGCTCGCGTGTGGCGGGTATCTGAGGCTCTCGAATCGGGCATCGTCGGCGTCAACACCGGAATCATCTCGACTGAGGTGGCGCCGTTCGGTGGCGTCAAGCAATCGGGAATTGGACGCGAGGGTTCCAAGTACGGCATCGATGACTGGGTCGAGATCAAGTACGTCTGCTGGGGCGGCGTCTAACCTCGGCGGGCACAACCTCGGCGCCTGCCGTGCCGGCGCCACAATCTCAGTCGAGATACTCGATGTCGACGGCCCCGTCGAAGATCACGAATAGAACCGCGCCATCGACGGTTGAACCCGGCCCGTGGGGTGCTCCGGGCGGGAAGCAGAAGTACGCGGGCGCCTCGAAGCGCCCCGAACCGAGGTCGATATCGCCTTCGAGCAGAACCTCCTCCTGGAGTGCGCTGTGGCGTTCGCGCGAGCTTGTGCTCCAGCCTGGCGGGAGTCGCACCAGTGTCGTACTCGCTCCTGTTGCGGGAGCCTCGCCGCTAGCTCACGCGACCCCCATGATCGAGAGCAACCGGTCGACCTCTGCGGCCGTTTCGTCATCGAGTGTCCAGCTATTGGGATCGCGTCGTCTTGCATTGGGAAAGAGGCCACGCTTGACGAGGATGTACTTCTCGATCGCGATGAATCCGTCGAGACCCGCCTGCATCTGGAGCGCGACCATCGCACAGATTGGGAAGTAGACGCGGTAGATCTCATCCTCATCGCCCGCCTCGAGTGCATGCCACAGGGCGATGGTCACGTCGAGCATGTCGACGCCCGGCATCGTTCCGGCGATTCCACGGCGAAAGCTATCGACGAGGCCGATGCCTCCTGATCCCTCGAAGACGCGGGCTTCTCCGCTGGTTCGATCGCGCAGCGCCGAGAGGTTTGGCCCGAGCGGCGAGGCTTCCGGCTTGAAGAGGATCTTTGTGGGACCGTAGCGCTCGAGCAGACCCGCGAGCACACCGAGGTCGATCGGTTGACCGACGTAGGCGGAGGCGTCTTGCACGATCAACGGCAGGTCGACCTCTTCGGCCAGCGCCTGGAAGTAGCGTGCGACCTCCGCGCCGGAGAGCGCCGTCGAGATGGGTGGGATGGCCATCATCGCGTCGCAGCCGGCCTCTTCAGCCTGTCGGGCGAACGTGCGCGCCTGCTCCGTGCTCTCGGCGCCGACGCTCGTGATCACGGCACCGCGACCGGCGGCGAGCTCGACCATCGATCTTGCGAGGATATTCCGCTCGTCGTAGGTGAGCCGAAGGAGCTCCGAGACCATTCCTGCGCAGATCCCCTGAGCGCCTTGCTCGAATATCCAGTCGATCTCGTCCTTCAGGGCTGCCTGGTCTATGCGGTCGTCATCGTCGAACGGCGTGTTGATCACGGGGAGGACTCCGGCGATGCGATGCGCGCTCATTCAGCGTTGCCTCCAGACATCGTGTGAGTCGCCGCCGGTGGGCCCTGCGGATCCGCGCGGCGCGCTTTGGAGAACTACCACGGCGTTGAATATATGAAACTGCTGGCAGCGAGGCTAGGTGGCAAGGGCGAAAGCGTCCAGCGTCTCGAGGAACTTCCGTGGTTCTTCGAACATCAGGCAGTGGCCCGAGTCCTCGAAGACGACCATTGTCGAGGTCGGAATGTTCGTCTCGAAGAAGTCGCGCACATGCGGCGTCGTTGAGGTGCTGTGACCTCCGAAAAGGAGGAGCGCTGGCACCGTGATATTCGCGAGCACACTTCTGTAGTCCTGAGCAGCCGCGTCATCGAGCGTGCGCATGGCCGTCGTTCTATCGGCTCTCATGCCTTCGCCAATCAGCCAGTCTCGCGTGTCTGCGTGCTGCTCGTGATCGACGAAACCCATTGTGTAAACGTCGGTCACGACGGACAGCGGGTCGCCTGGCCAGCGCCCGCTCCACTCCGCAAGCCCCTCGGCACTAAACGGGGTTCCTTCACCCAGGAGCCAATCCACGCCGGG
>JAUXJK010000252.1 GCA_030624785.1 Actinomycetes bacterium | reverse complement strand
TACATCACCGCGCCCGTGCGCTGCGCACCTCCGCAGAACAAGCCGACGCCCGTTGAACGCGACACATGCGCACCTTTCCTGGCCCGCGAGTTGGCGCTCCTGTCGGCCGGCCGGGTGTTTGTCGTTCTCGGCCAGTTCGGCTACCAAGTGCTCGCTCGGAGCCTCGGTATCCAGAAGCGACCGCGGTTCGGGCATGGCGTTGAGGCGGCGGTTCCCGACGGGCGCATGGTGGTGTGCTCGTACCACGTGAGTCAGCAGAACACGTTCACGGGCAGGCTCACGCCTGAGATGCTCGATGCCGTTCTTAGCCGCGCCCGAGAACTCTCGGGATAGGTAACTCGGCCGGGCGCGGGCGGTTGCTGGAGCTCGAGGGGGCGGTCAATATCGGTGATGAATAGCGCCGTGTGGTGCAGGTCGGTGATCACGGGAATCCAGCCTCCTTGTGGGGTCTCTAGCGCGTCGCGGCGATGACCGCGGCTCCGGCGAGCACCAGGATTGCCGCTATCACGAGTCGCTTGCTGACCGCCTCGAGTTGCCGCAGAAAGATTGCCGAGAACACGACCGTCCACAGAACGAATGTGCCGCTGAGTGGCGAGACGGTCGTGACGCGCCCGCGGTCGATCGCCGCGAGAAACAGGCAGTAGGCGCCGCCGAGCATGACACTCGAAAGAAGAAACGGTTTGACGCTCGTTCGAACCTGCGAGAACGCGACCTTCGGTGTGCGGGTCACGATCAGATAGATACCCACCGTCAATGCCGCACCGCCGAGGAGTGCGGCCGCGGCGGCGAATGGTGGCACGTCGCGGTCGCTCGTGACCCAACGAGACACGTTGTCTCGACCCGCAAACAGCGCGATACTCGCAAGCGCCCATACAACGCCGATCGCGCGATAGTTGGGCGGCCTGACGCGCTCCCAGACGAGTGCCATCCCGCCTCCGACGACGAGGACGGTACCGAGGAGAAGGGCGATTCGGAACGGCTCGTCGAGGAACACCACGGCCACGAACCCGGATGCGAGCGGAATCATCCCCGTGATCACCATGGCTCGGGACGCGCCGATGTGACGCACCGACTGCGCGAACATCACCTGTGTGATGCCGGGGACGATGGTGCCGAGCGCGAGGAACGGCCAGATCGCGGCCCACGTCGCATCTCCAAGCTGGAGGGTTACGGCCGCGATTGTCAGGGCCGTGAGAAAACCGATCAGCTGGTTCTGGAAGGCTCCGAGCTCAGCGTCCGGGACCGCCGCGAAGCCACGGCGCAGGCCAACGGCAAGGCCGCCGAACAACACACCGCTAGCGAGGGCGAGACCGACGGCATCGAGCAACGGTCAGAACCATACGCGCGGGGCGCCGGCGCGCGTGGGCCCGATGCGCTGGTGCTCGGTCGCGAGCGCCCGGCCGCCATGAGTGGTCGAACCGCGACGTCGGCGACGCGATTAGGAACGAACGAGTTCGAGAAACTCGGTGCGGGTCCGTGCGTTCGTCTGGAAGGTGCCGCGCATCGCGCTCGTGATCATTGAGCTCTCTTGCTTCTGCACACCTCGCATCATCATGCACAGATGCTTCGCCTCGACGATGACGGCGACGCCATATGGGTCGAGCGAGTTCTCGATCGCGTCTGCGATCTGGTTGGTCAGCCGCTCCTGTACCTGGAGGCGACGAGCGTAGACCTCGGCGATGCGTGCGATCTTCGAGAGGCCGATGATCTTGCCTCTTGGCAGGTACGCGACCGCGATCTGTCCGAAGAAGGGGAGCATGTGGTGCTCGCACATCGAGTAGAACTCGACGCCCTTGACCGTCACCATCTCTTCGGCCCCTTCAGAGTCGAAGATGGCGCCGTTCACTACCTCTTCAACGGTGGTCTGGTAGCCACTTGTGAGGAAGTCGAGCGCTTTCGCGACGCGCAGTGGTGTACGGGCAAGCCCCTCTCTCGTTGGATCCTCACCGATCTCTTCGAGCTGTTCTCGGACGAGTGCCTCAACTCGGGGTGAGTAGACCTCGATACCGTCGCCGAAGCCATCGTGGCCGGTTGTCGTCGCAGGCGTGCTAACGCGGACATCCATTATCGGTCGCACCTTACTCCCGTCGCTCGCGAGTTTCGTCGCAACGGTGTTCGTGGTGAGACCGCTTCCCGGATTGATCCAATCGGGTGCGATCTCGGCGACGGGAATGACGACATGGGGAGCGGTGCTCGCGTCAGCGGCCGGAACGCGCCAACCATCGAACTCGGCAACGAGGTCATCGTAGTAGACGAGGTCGAGGTCGAGTGTCCGCGGCGCGTTTCGATCGCTCGTGCGTTGTCGACCCTGGCGCGCTTCAATGCCGCGAAGCTCCTTGCGGAGCTGTGCAGGCTCGAGATCAGTTACGGCGAGTACGGCCGCGTTGTGGAAATCGGGTGCTCCGGCAACACCAACCGCCGGCGATTCGTAGATGCGGCTCACGCGTTTCACGGCGATGCGCGCGTGGCGTCGCAGCTGGCGCACTCCTTCGGGAATGTTCAGTGCGGGCTCGACGTTGGATCCGAGCCCAATAACGATGCCTACGTCGTCAGCCACGGTTGTGAACCCCTCGTCTCAGGACGCAGTGTCGCGCGTCCGGCGGATCGTGACGCCCACAGCGCGGGCGTGGCGCAGCGCTGCGGGTTTCTCCACAGTCAGCTCGATTTCCTCGATGCGCGCGTCGGCGTCGAAGCTGAGCTGTGCGAGCTCTTCAGCGAGGCGCTCTACGAGCTCCGGCTTTCCGTTGCGTACGTGCTCGATCATCGCTTTCGCGATGGTCCGATAGTTGACGGTGTCGTCGATGCGATCGGAGGCGGCTGCCGCCATGAGGTCGGCCCAGATCGTGACGTTGATCAAGATCTCCTGTGGCGTCACTCGCTCGTCAGGCTTGATTCCAACGATTCCGACGGTGCTGAGATCGCGGATGTGGACGCGGTCGAGCCCCATTCGCGAAGGCTAGCTGTTTGGAAGCGAGCCGACGTCGCGCTAGGCGTCTGGGGCGGTCGTCGCTGTTGTGAGATGACCGCCACCGTCTACACGAACGATATCGCCCGTGATGAAGTCGTTCTCGAGCAGTGCCCGTACTGCGTGGGCCACGGGCTTGACGCCACCTGGGGCAGCTAGGGGCAAGGCCGCCGCTAGCTGATTCACGTAGTCGTCGTCGTGCCCGGCGGGTGGAAGCACGACTCCCAGCGCGACGGCATTCACACGTATCTGCGGCCCGAGCGCGGTTGCGGCTGCCCGCGTGAAGGTATCGAGCCCACCTTTGGCGATCGTGTAGGCGAAGTGCCGTTGGTAGGGGCTAGTGGTGCGGCTATCGCTGAGGTTGACGACGGCACCCGTGGTGTCGGAAGGCAGGGAGGCCGCATACGCCTGGGTGAGGAAGATCGGCGCCGTCAGGGAGACGTCGATGGTCTCCCGAAGCCCGTCAATAGTCAGGTCGGCAAGCGTGTCGCGAGGGAAGCTCGAGGCACTGTTGACGAGAAGCGAGATGGCCCCCAGAGCCTCGGTCGCTGTGGCGATCAGCCCAGGCGTACACGTTGGGTCGCTCAGGTCGGCGGGCCCTGCATGCGCTGCGACGCCGGTCTCGCGGATCTCGGCAGCGAGCTCGTGCGCGGCTTCGCCAGAGGTGTTGTAGTGGATGAAGATATTCGCGCCAGCGTCCGCGAGTGCACGCACGATCGCGGCCCCGACGCGCTGGGCTCCACCGGTGACGAGAGCGTTTCTGCCGCGAAGTTCCACGGTCCGAGGCTAGTGTCAGCGCCAGATGGCGTCGATACTTCCGCCCTATGACTACCACCCAATCGCCGACCACGGTGTTGTCGGCGACATGCGGACGGTTGCGCTAGTCGCGACGGGCGGCTCTGTCGACTGGCTTTGTTTGCCGCGGTTCGACTCCCCGAGCGTCTTCGGGGCGATCCTCGACCGGCATGAGGGCGGATCTTTCTGTATCGCGCCGCTACGCGAGGACTACCAGGTACGGCAGCTCTACCTTCCCGACACCAATGTCTTGATCACCCGG
>JAUXJK010000030.1 GCA_030624785.1 Actinomycetes bacterium | reverse complement strand
TTCGACTTCAGCCCGAAGATGCGCGCCGCGTTGGTGCTCGTCACCTCGGCAACGCGCGGGAGGGGTAGTCGCTCGGCGGAGAGCAGCAGCGGCAGCATCGTCTCATGGCCTGGAACACCGGGGTTCGTCCGCCACAGGTCGCCCTCGACGACCTTGCGCTGCCGACTCTGGTGGATGTGATCGGTGCCGAGGACGTCAATTGTGCCGTCCTCCAGTCCACGCCAGATCGCCTCGTTGTCCTCCGGCCCGCGCACCGGGGGCGCGCACTTCGCCGTCAGCCCCGCCTCGTGAGCGTCGTGCAGCGAAAAGTACTGCGGGCAAGTCTCAGCGTAGATCCATCCTGGACGCGCCGCCTTGGCGCGCGCAACCGCCGCCACGCCCTCCTTGGAGGTCAAGTGCACGGGGTACAGGCGTGCACCGGTCTCCGAGGCGAACGTCGCCGCGCGGTCGACGGCCTCGGCCTCGAGCCAGCCGGGTGAATGGCGCGACCATGTCTCGATCGTCGCGGGCTCGTCCGCCAGCTCGTCGTGCAGGACACGCGCTACCTGCTGGTTCTCCGCGTGGACCATCGCGAGAGAGCCAGTCCTCCCCGCGGCCCGGAAGCCGAGGTAGTGGACTCCGTCGTCGCCGTAGACGGGCATGCCGACCCGTCCGCTCCATGGCTGCGGGCCACGGTTTCCGATGAAGAACTTGAATGAACAGACACCGTGCCGCGCGACGTACTCCGGGATCTCGCGAGCGTGCCGGTCGTCCATCACGACGTAGGACAAGGCGACGTCGACGTGCGAGCGCTCGTCAATCGCGGCACACGCGAACTCGAAGACGTCGTGGTAGGAGCACACGTCGGCGGCGGTGGTCATCTCTTTGAAAGGCTGGCCCATCCGTGGTGCCTTGACGGTGCCGACGATCGTCGTGATGCCGCCGGCGGCGCAGGAACGGGTCTCCTCCGCAATGTCGAGTTCAAACGGCCGCAGGTTGCCCGGGTGGGCGTGCGGGTCGATCACGCCCGGGAACACGTGCAGCCCGCGCGCGTCGATCGCCTCTGTGGCGTCGAACGAGCCGGTCGAGCCGATCGCGGCGATCGTGCCGGCCACGATGCCGACGTCTCCTTCGTGGGCCCCGTCCGCCAGGACAAGCGTGCCACCCGTAACCGCGACGTCGACGCGGCTCAACGTGCGCACCTCGCACGATGCGTCTCACGGAGCTCGACCATCAGGTCACGGCCGTGGAATGTCATGCCCGTCCCGGGCCCCAATTCGACGGTGTTCGGTTTCGCACCCATATCTGCATACTTCCAGACGTCTGAGCGGATAGGAGGGAACGGGGCGCGAAATGTCGCTAAGGGTGAACAGCAGGACGTCAGGAAGCGCCGCTGCGTCCGGCGCCCGAGCTGGGTTAGGGCGCGCGCCGTTACGCTAGTGCCCCGGTGGCGCCGTTTCATATGTCCAAGCTCCGGAAGCGGGTTCGTGGGGTTCATTCCCGTCACTGAGCCGAGACGCCCACCAGGGCCCCAACGACGCGAAACTGCTCGGAGAGATGATGCAAGAGACATCCGAAGGCACCGGTTGATCGAGCCGCCGCGCACGAACGCTGATCTGGAGCACGAGACCGCGAAGTACCTCGCGCAGGCGGCGCGTTCACCCGACGATCCTAGGGCCCATAACAACCTCGGGGTCATCTACGCGCGACAGGGAAATCCTCGCGAAGCGATCGAGCACTTCGATCGAGCGCTGCGTCTCGATCCGAACCACCTCCACGCCTGCATGAACAAGGGCTCGGCTCTGGTCGCTCTCGGTCGCTATTGCGAGGCCCTAGGCGTGTTCGACCGCGTCCTTCGGGCGGCTCCGGGCAACTACCACGCCCACGCGCAGCGAGGCCTGATCTGCGCCAACGTCCAGCGACATGCCGAGGCGCTCCGCCACTTCGCAGCGACGCTGAGGTTGGACCGAGAACCCGGTATCGAAACCTCGCAGAACCCAACCCTGCTCTATACGACACAGGCAAAGCTGCAGCACGATGCCGAACAATTCAGGCATCTCGCGAGACAGGGCGTACGCCCGGCTTTCTTCCAGAGTTTGGCCGACAGCTACGACGAGCTCGGACGCGGCATCGACTGGCAGCGCGACCCCTCAGAGCTTGCTGCTCTGCCGTCGCAGCTTCCACCGGAGATATCGGCCACGTACAACCAACCGGTTCACATCGCCGATTGCCCCGTAATGGCCGATGGCGCCGTCAGCGCCAAGCTCGACGTCAGCCAAGCCACCGGTCGGTTCCTCGCCGAAGAGGGCCAGGTTGCCTACGTAGACGGTTTCCTGACGCAGCCCGCGCTCGATGCGCTCACCGCGTTCCTTCAGGAGAGCACGATCTGGTTCGACTTCCGCCACGTGCCGGGATACGTTGCCGCGTACCTCGAGACGGGCCTGGCCTCTCCGCTGCTCCTCCAGATCGCCGCGGACGCCAGGGCCACCTTCCCCGAGATCCTCGGCCCACATCCGCTCAAGCAGGTCTGGGCCTTCAAGAACATCAGCCGGGGCGACAGGATCGGCTTGCACGTCGACGACGCCGTCGTCAGCTTGAATCTCTGGCTGACGGTAGACCAGGCGCGCGCCGCTGCCGACAGCGGCGGCCTCACCATCTACCGTCAGCGCCTGCCCGCGGGCCGCGACCTGCGCTCGTACGAGACTGACGGCGACGATCTGCGCAAGGCCCTCGAAGACACCGGAGCTCCGGCTCTCAACATCGCCTACCGCCAGAACCGGGCGGTGTTGTTCGACTCGTCGCTGTACCACGAATCCACCGGCACGAACTTCGCCCCCGGCTATCACAACCATCGCGTGAACGTGACAATGCTCTTCGGGGAGCGCACGCGTCGCTGACGTCCGCACGCCGCCGGGCGTGTACGAATAATATGACAGAATGTCGGAAAGAGGATGGCATCGCGCGACGGCTTGAGATGACCCAGTCCGTTCGCGCACGGACCGTCTCCACCTGAACCACGCCAGCACCGGGTTGAACTACGGGGCCGCACCGCTACACCCGGGCGCTGGAGCCCCCGTCACCCCCGAACCAGAGCGGTTGGTCGGCGAGTATGTCTGCAACATCGTTGCGAACGCCTGGGTCAACGACGAGTACAAGCACCTGGTACTCGATGTGCCGGCTCCGGCCTTGAGGGCTCAGGCCGGGCAGTTCTTCAACCTGCTGTGTCCTTCGCCCGACGAGCTGGCGCTGTGGGCCCGCCGCCCCATGAGCATCTATGCGATAGACCGTCAAGCCGGCAGGCTGGAGTTCGTTTACAAGTGCACGGGACGCGGCACGCTGGGCATGGCTCGCCTGGGGCCGGGAGAGGAGTTCAACATCGTCGGCCCGCTCGGGCGGGGCTTCGAGCTGGACCCTGGCTGGCGGAACATCGTCGTGCTCGGCCGGGGCGTCGGCCTGGCGACGCTCGCGCCACTGTCGCAGATGGCTGCCGAGAAGGGCGTCGGCGTGACTGCCTTGCTCAGCGCACGTACCGAGAGCCTGATCGTGTCCGCCGACCTCTTCGGAGACGTCGGAGCTGACGTAGTCACTCTGCTCGATACGGACGGCACCAGCTCTCTGGAGAACGTGGAGGCGACCCTTGCCGATGTAATCGCCGCTGACCGGGCCGAGGCGTTCTTCACCTGCGGGTCGAACCGCTTGCTCCAGTTGATGAAGCGCCTTGGCCGTGAGCACGACATACCGGGGCAGGTAGCGCTCGAGCAGACCATGGCCTGCGGCTTGGGCCCTTGCTACATCTGCGTTAGAACGTTCGAGGTCGAAGGTGAGCTCGTCTTGCGCCGAGTCTGCCGGGACGGGCCGGTGTTCGACATACAGGAGGCAGTCCGTTGGTAGATCTGTCGGTACGCATCGGAGACATCGAGCTCGCGAACCCCGTCATGCCTGCGTCGGGAACCTTCTCGTACGAGTTCGCCGACGTCATCGATCTGAATCGTCTCGGCGCTCTCGTTGCCAAGACCGTGTCTCGCGAGTTCCGGGCGGGCAACCCCACACCGCGCATGGCCGAGACAGAGGCCGGGATCATCCAATCGATTGGCCTACCCGGACGGGGCGTTGAGTACTTCCTCGACGAGATGTTGCCCGAGTACAAGCGCTTCACGCCGCCCCTGGTGACAAGCATCTCGGCCCGGACGCCCGAGGATTTCGTGGCGATGGCCCGTGACGTAAGCGTGCCGGGTGTCGATGTGATCGAGGTCAACATCTCCTGTCCAACCCGCGATCCCAGCGGCGGGAACTACGCGCTGCACGCCGACAACACCAGCCGCGTCATCTCCGGAATCCGTGGCGCCACGGACAAGCCAGTGTGGGCGAAGCTATCTCCCAACGCCGGCGACCTCGTCACTATCGCCCTAGCCGCCCAAGAAGCCGGCGCCGACGCCGTCGTCGTAGCCAACACGTTCCTGTCACTCAAGATCAACACCGACACGTTCCGCCCGTCACTCGGGAACAAATTCGGCGGTCTCGTCTCTCCGGCACTCAAGCCGATTATCTTGCGCATGGTCTACCAGATCGCGCAAGAGGCGTCGATCCCGATTATCGGCCTTGGTGGTGTCACCAAGGCCGAAGACGTGGTCGAGTACATGCTTGCAGGCGCCAGCGCGGTTGGAGTCGGGTACGCGGCGTTCCGCAACCCCACGGCGCTGCCCGCCATCATCGACGATTTGGAGCGCTGGTGCGACGAGCGAAACATCGAGCGCGTGCGCGACCTGACCGGCGCCGTCCGCGACGATCTCGAGACCGACACGCTCGTCGCGGCCGCCGCCCCCGTTCAAACCGGCGCTCTCGGTGCATCGCCGCCCGCTGAGGAATGCCCGCAGTGACCGCCGACACCGAAGCGTTCGATCGGCCATCGGCCGCAAAGCGCACCGCCGAGGCGCTCCTGAGTCTCGGAGCGGTGCACTTTTACTCGGACAGCCCGTTCATCTTCACTTCGGGATGGGCCAGCCCCGTCTACATCGACTGCCGGCACTTGATCTCGTTTCCTGCCGAGCGCCGTCAGCTCGTCGCTGACGCAACGGCCTTGATCCGAGCGGAGGTAGGTCTCGACCGGATCGATGCCATCGCGGGTGCTGAAACCGCGGGTATTCCCTTCGCCGCATGGATCTCCGACAAGCTGGACATGCCCATGCAGTACGTCCGCAAGCAGCCGAAGGGATTCGCCAGAAACGCACAGATCGAGGGGCATTTCGAACACGGGCAGCGAACGCTGCTGGTCGACGACATGGCGACCGATGGCCGCAGCAAGTTCAAGTTCTGCGATGCGATGCGCGCCGCTGGCATGGAGGTCGAAGACGTCGTCACGCTCTTCTGGTACGGCATCTTCCCCGACTCGGCACAGAACTTCCGCGAGCGTGGGCTCACGCTGCACAGCCTGGCGTCGTGGGCCGATGTCCTCGACGTCGCCAAGGCTCGCTCCGATGTGGATGCCGTGGCGCTGGCAGAACTCGAGCGGTTCCTCGACGACCCGATCAGGTGGTCGAGAACGCACGGCGGCGTCGGCGAGGAAAGGCCCGTCGCGCAGCCATACTCAGGCGACCCGCGACGGTAGGCCCACGGCGGTGAAGACGACAGCGGCAGGCTCTCGGGGCCCCGAGACGTCTCTCGGCGAGGCAGATCGCCGCGGTCAGGCTGATGATGGTTCCGTGAACCTGAACGACCACGGTCGCTACGACTACTCGCCGATCCACGAGCGAGCGGACTATTGCTGGCCCGACGGCAAACGGCTGGCGGTATACGTCGCGCTGAACATCGAGCGCTTCAGCTTCGGCGAGGGAATGGGGCACACGCCGACGGAGCTCGGTCCCGAACCGGACGTGCGCAACTTCGCTTGGCGCGACTATGGCCTACGCGTAGGAATTTGGCGAATCTTCGACCTATTCGACCAGCTCGGCCTGCCCGCATGCCACCTGATGAACTCCTCTGTCTACGACTACGCCCCGCAGATACCAGCGCGGATACGTGAGCGCGGCGACGAATTCGTCGGACACGGTCGATCCAACAGCGAGCGACAAAGCGACCTACGCACGGAGGCCGAGGGCGCACTGATCGACGAGACCACCGACGCCTTCCGCCGCCATGAGGGCGCACCGCCCGGCGGGTGGATGGGGCCCTGGATTGCCGAGAGCCACCACACGCCAGATCTGCTCGTCGAGGCCGGTTATCGATACGTCATGGATTGGCCCTGCGACGACCAGCCCTTCTGGATGAGAACCCGTGCCGGGAAGCTGTTGTCAATCCCGTATCACATAGAGATCAACGACTCACCGGCGCAGCTCACCCGCCGCCATTCGGCAGAGGAGTTCACTGCCATGGCTCTCGGGCACTTCGACGAGATGCTTCGCCAATGCCACAAGCAACCATTGGTATTCAGCCTGCCGCTGCACACCTTCGTCGTCGGACAGCCCTACAGGCTCGCCGGTCTGCGCACGATCCTGGAGCACATCATCCATCACCCCGAATCGGAGCGGATCTGGCTGACCCGGCCCGGGGAGATCTATGACCACATCTCGGGCCTGCCCCAGGGCACGGTGCCCGGGAGCGTGTCCCTATGAGACGACCCGTGCCCTTCGAGCTCCACCAGCCGCGTGCCGTCGCAACCGCGTGCGAGCTCAAGCACCAGCTCCCTCAGAAAAGCTTCTTCTTGGCGGGCGGCACCGATCTCGTAATCGCCGTCAAGGAGCGGGGCCTGAGTCCCGACAGCCTCATCGATCTGAAGCGGATCCCCGACCTGGCGGGCGTCGCCGAAGACACCGATGGCTCGCTAACGATCGGTGCGTTGACGACACTGGCCGAAATCGAGAGCTCAGCGACGATCGTCGCGCGCTACCCCTTTCTCGCGCAGGCGGCTGGCGAGGTGGGCTCTCTCCAGATCCGCAACCGCGCCACCATCGGTGGCAACATCGCGAACGCCTCTCCCTCGGCTGACACGATCCCCAGCCTGATGGCGCTGAACGCGAGCCTGCGAATCAGCGACGGAGCCAACCAGCGCTCGAGCACGCTCGAGGACTTCCTCCTCGGTCCAGGACAGACCGCGCTGCGCGACGGCGAGATCCTGACCGCCGTGGTCATCCCGCCTACGGATGCGCGACTCAGAGGCGAGTTCATCAAGCTGTCACCCCGCCAGGTGATGGATCTCGCGGTCGTCGGCGTGGCTGTGACCCTCGTGACCGACGAGCGGAGTCGAGTCGAGGCTGCCGCCATTGCGCTCGGCGCCGTCGCGCCGACACCGATCCGGGCAGGGGCCGCCGAGGGACACCTGCTGGGACGGGTTCTCGACGATGATCTTGCCGAGGCGGCCGGTGCCATCGGCGCCGACGAATGCTCGCCGATCGATGACGTCCGATCATCGGCCGAGTACCGGCGAGTGATGGTGCGCGTACTGATCAAGCGGGCGTTGCTCAACGCAGCCGCCAGAGCGCCCGGCCCAATACCGTGGAGACAACGAGGAAGGAAGCGACATTGAGCGACGCGCCAGTATCTGCCGAACCGACGGTCACGTTCACACTGAATGGCGAGCGGCACTCGATGCGTGTTCCGGCTCACCGCCTGCTGCTCGACCTGCTCCGCGATACCCTGGGCCTGATCGGGACGAAGGAAGGCTGTGGCACGGGCGACTGCGGAGCGTGCACGGTCGTGCTGAACGGTCGGCCGGTCAACTCCTGCCTTGTCTTCTCGGGCGAGCTCGACGATGCGGTACTGGAGACAATCGAGGGTGTGAACGGCCCCGACAGACCGCACCCACTCCAAGATGCGTTCGTGAGGCACGGCGCGGTGCAGTGCGGGTACTGCACCCCGGGAATCATCATGATGGCGCGGTCGCTGCTGCAGGAGAACCCATCCCCCAGCGACGACGACATCCGCTTCGCGCTATCGGGGAACCTGTGCCGCTGCACTGGATACCGCGCGATAGTCGACGCGGTGCGAAGCGCGGCCGAGGACATGAAACACGGGCACGCCGAGCCCGAGTCGGTCGGAGACAGCCGTGCCTGATCTCAAGTACGTTGGGCAATCGGTCACACGAGTCGACTCAGGCGGCAAGGTCTCGGGCGCGGCCGTCTATGGCTACGACCTCGTGCTGCCCGAAATGCTCTACGGCAAGGTGGTCTTCAGCGACCGCGCCCACGCCCGCATCACCGACATAGACACCAGGCTCGCGGAGTCCCACCCGGGCGTCATCGCCGTCGTCACAGGACGCGATGTCACGTACATCCATGGCGAGACCGTCCAGGACACACCGTTCCTCGCTATCGACAAGGTTCGCTTCATCGGTGAGCCAGTCGCAGCCGTCGCCGCCATCGACGAGGACACCGCCCAGGCGGCTGCTGCGCTGATCGAGGTCACCTACGAGGACTTACCGGCGTACCTGTCCCCGATCGATGCGTGCCAACCCGACTCGATCGCGATCCACGAGGACTACGACAGCTACCGCAAGGCCGATTTCGTCTCGCCGGGGAAGACGCCGAACGTCCTCGAGCACTTCAAGCTGCACACCGGAGACGTCGAGACCGGCTTCGCTGAGTCCGACATCGTGTTGGAAGAGACATACACGGTCCCGTCGATCTCCCACGCCGCCATGGAGCCGCACTCGGCACACGCACAGGTCGATTCCGACACCGGTCGGATCACGATCTGGTCACCGAACGATGCGCCGTTCCGTGCCCGCGAGGAGCTGGCGATGGCGCTTGACCGACCGGTCGGGGACATCCGTTTCATCAACCCGCTCCAGGGCGGCGGATTCGGAGCCAAGGGCGGACTCAAGCTCGAACCGGTAGCCCTAGCGTTGGCGATGCACACCCACGGAAGGCCGGTTCGGGTGAAGTACTCACGCGAAGAGACCTTCCGCTCGACGCTCACACGTCACGAGGCGGTCGTCACGATCAAGAGCGGGGTCATGAGCGACGGCACGCTGCATGCCCGAAGAATGGAGATCTACTGGGGCAGCGGCGCCTACAACGAGAAGAGCGCGACCGTGTGCATCCGCGGCAGCCAGTTCGCGCCCGGGCCCTACCGGATCCCGAACGTATCTGTCAACGCGTACTCCGTCTACACCAACAAGCCCGTCAGCGGCGCGTTCCGCGGCTACGGGATTCCTCAGGGCACCTGGGCGTGCGAACAACACACCGACGAGCTCGCCACGCGGCTCGCGATGGATCCGCTCGAGTTCCGAATGAAGAACGTCTTCACCGAAGGCGACGTCTCCTACTGGGGTGAGGAGCTCGAGGCAGTCGGTCTGAAGGAGTGCCTGGCAAAGGCCTCGGCCGCGCTGGAATGGGCCGCTCCTCGCTCCGAGGGCGTGGGCCGCGGGCTGGCGTGCATGATCAAACCAACCAAGATCGGCACCGAGTCGGCGGCGGCAGTCACCATCGACAGCGACGGAAACGTCACAGTGTTGGCTGGAACCGTCGAGATCGGCCAGGGGTGCAACACCATCCAGAGCCAGATCGCAGCCGAGGAGCTCGATGTGCCGATCGAGCGAGTCAACTACGCCCCCTTGGATACGGACGTCACGCCGTTCGACTCTTCGACAACGTCGAGTCGGAGCACGTATCACGTGGGCAACGCCGTGCGCCGCGCCGCAGCGGAACTTCGCGAGAAGCTTCTGGAGTACGCGCCGGTGGCCATCGGCAACTGCGACCCCGCAGACCTGCGGTTGCACGACGGCCTCGTCTCGCTACAAGACAACCCTGACCGTGCCTGCACCCTCGCGGAGATCGTCACGAGGGCGGTGGGCTCGGACGGCGTGTTGCGCGGGGAGGGCGAGTGCGCCCGCAATGACGGGATCGAGTTGGACCTGGAGACCGGCCAGTCGCCGCGGGCTGCCGCGTACTACATGTACGGCGCTCACGCTGTTGATGTGGAGGTGGACAAGGAGACGGGGATCGTCACGCTGTTGCGGATGGCCGCGGCACACGATGTGGGCAAGGCGATCAACCCACTGACGTGTGCGGGACAGATCGAGGGTGGAGCCGTCATGGGAGTCGGCGCGGCGCTCTATGAAACCCTCGTGTACGACGAGCAAGGGAACATCAAGAACCCCTCGTTTCTCGACTACCACCTCGTGACGAGTGCCGACGCGCCCGACGTCGCCGCGATCGTTGTCGAGGAACCGTTGAACCATGGCCCGTGGGGAGCCAAGGGGGTAGGCGAGCCGCCGGTGGCGCTCGGTCCCGCCGCGATCGGCAATGCCGTCGCGAACGCAACCCAAACCAGAATCCGCGACCTCCCGCTCAGCCCCGAGCGGGTCTACTGGGCGATCAACGGGACGCCATCAAACGGCGACTGACTCGCCGAGCGTCAGCCCTCGACGGACAGGCCGTCGTGGGCGAGTCGCTGCTCGTAATGCTGCCAGACTAACCGAGGGTTGGAACCGGCAGCGAGGTCGGGTAACTCGTCCATGTCCGATTCTGAGATCGGCTCCGGTGTCCCGCCCATCGATGTCACCCTGGCGGTCATCTTCGCCAACGAGTTGATCGCCAGGGCTCTGGCCACTGCCTCCTCGACAGTTGCACCGACCGTCGTTACTCCGTGGCCTCGCATGAGGCATGCTGGCCCGGAACCCAAGCACTCGAGCATCTCACGAGCGAGCTCGGGCCGCCGGATCAGGGCGGAGCGCGCGAAGACCGGAATCCCGCTCTTCGCCATCTTCGCGGCCAGAATGTTGTACGCGCCGACGAGTGGTACGAACGGATGGCCGGCGAGATCGACCGCGATGACCCACGGTGGATGCGCATGGAGCACGGCATCGATGTCGGCTCGTGCCGCCAACGTCTCGGTATGGATCGGTAGCTCCGAGGGCGCCTCGTAGTCGGCGTGATCGACCGACCCGTCAACGAGGTTCACGGTCCTCACATCGTCCGGAGTGGTGAACAGGAGCCCCTGCTCGTGCGCGCCACGACAGCGAACCAGCGCCCGTGTCGCGTCCAAGCGGACGCTGATATGACCAAGGATGTCCTCGCTCAGTCCCTGGTGCGCCATGATCCGACAGCCGGTAGCGATCTTGCGTCGTAGCGCCGCTTCGATCATGTCGGCGGCACGCGCGCTAGGTCAGGTCGTTCGCGGACTACCAACCGCTGATCGCGAACCAGGCACTCGCGTGACCGCTTACGGAACCGAACAGATGCCCGCGCGTTGCCAGCGCTCGCGTCCGCCGACCGTGGTCGAACGATCGAGCGTGGCCGAGTAGTGACACTGCGTGCTCTACGTCGACCCGGATGTGGACATTCGCGGAAACACATGGCTCGACGATTCGTAGCGTAGCTGCGCCGCCGACATGACCGACCTAGCTGACGTCACGGCTGAAACTCGGGATGACTTCAACGGTGCCCGGATCGACCTTCAGGTAGACGAGCAGCTTCTCAGCGACCAACACAGGCGATCCCGGGCCGAACCGGGGACAATGTCCACTCCACGCTCCGGCGACCGCGAACATCAGGGACACGCCGAAGGCGACCGAGCGGGCACGACGGTTGGTGTCGGCGACGGCGCGCGTATCGGTCTAACGGTGCTTCGATCAGAGGGGCCATGGGCGCCACGCTTCGTTGCAGGAAACCCTATGAACAAAGCGGCTTTCCGACCTCTTGACGGGACTTCTCTTTTAGGGGCCATCAGACCGCGGGTTGTCCGCG
>JAUXJK010000258.1 GCA_030624785.1 Actinomycetes bacterium | reverse complement strand
TCCGCGTACTCCAGGCTCGCGACGGCGAAGAGGCTCTCGAGAGGTTCGGGCGAGAGACGGTCGATCTTGTCGTACTCGATATAATGTTGCCCAAGGTTGACGGGCTCGAGGTGTGTCGGCGGCTGCGCGCAGAGAGCATCGTGCCGATCATCATGCTTACGGCTCGGGACGACGAGGTCGACAAGGTTCTCGGGCTTGAGCTCGGTGCCGACGACTACATAACTAAGCCATTCTCAATTCGCGAGTTCCGTAGCCGCGTTCGTGCCCTGCTGCGTCGGGCCCAGTTGTCCTCGGCTCCGCCTCAAAGCGACGAGGTTATTGAGATCGACGGCTTGCGAATTGACGTGCCGCGCAGATCGGTCGAGGTGAGGGACGAAGACGCCAGTCTCACGTATGCCGAGTTCGAAATATTGCGGGCGCTCGCATCCGACCCGGGACGTGTTCTGACGAGGCCCATGCTCCTGGAGGCGCTGTGGGGGAGTTCCAGCTATCGAGATCCGCGCACAATCGACGTTCACATCCGGCACCTTCGCGAAAAGCTCGAGCGTGAGCCGCGGGAGCCCGAGTACATCTTCACGGTTCGCGGAGTCGGGTACCGGTTCCGCGAGCGCACGTCGTAGCTAGGCTAGGAACTGCACCAGTTGCAGGCCGTTTCGCTGTAGCTGGTGCGCAATGTGTTGGTGCATAGCCGCCAAGGAGCCCGGCAACCGTGCGACGTCTGACCTACCTTCCTCTCGGTGTCAAGCTCACCGCAATCATTTTCGCGGCGCTTGTCGTGGCATTGGGTGTGGTTTACCTCTGGGTCGTGCCGCGTCTCGAGTCGCGCCTCATCGACGCCAAGCTTCGCGAGCTCCGCGAAGCTGCCCAGGGCCTCGCGTTCGAGCTGGACACGCGTCAGCCTGGCTTGAGCCCGCTTGTTCTGATTCCAGGCGACAGGGCCCGACGGCTCGACGAAGTAGCCCAAAGGATCGGCGGCAGAGCGACCCTGTTGTTCCAACTAAACCCCCGCTCAGCTGGCGATCTCGATCTCCGGGTGTTCGACGACACGAACCGGCGAACATCTGCAGGAATCGCCGACGATCCCCTCGTACAGCGCGCCGCGAGAACAAACCGCACGATCGCCGGCCGCGTCGAACGTGACGGAAGTGAGTACGCGGAGGTAGCGACCGTTCTTCCGGTGAGCCGCGCGTCGGTATTGCTGCTTGCGGTCCCCATCGACAACGTCGTGGTCGGTGCGGCGCCGATCCAACGCAGCGTTCTCGTCGCGGGGGCAATCGGCCTCGCCGGCGCGTTGTTAGCCGGGTCTCTCGGAGCGCAGCGCTATGTCAGACGCATTCGGCGACTCGAGACAGCTGCGGAACGGATCGCCTCCGGCGACCTGTCTGTACCGGTTCGGGTCGAGGGACGCGACGAGATCGGCCAGCTCGCCGAGGCATTCGAGAACATGCGGGCACGCCTCGAGGGTCTTGATCGCGCGCGACGCGAGTTTGTCGCCAACGCTTCTCATGAGCTAAAAACCCCTCTTTTTGCGCTAAGCGGTTTCCTGGAACTGATGACGGAGGAAGAGCTGGATGAGGAAACTCGTCGCGAGTTCAGTGAGCAGATGGCCGATCAGGTCGAACGACTCACGGCGCTTACTGGAAACCTGCTCGATCTCTCTCGCATCGATGCCGGCGAGTTGCCGCTCGAAAAGGACGCGGTCTCGATTGATGCATCGGCGCTGCAGCTCGTCCAGGAGTTTGCAGCTGCAGCCGATGCGTCCGACCATACGCTAGAAGTCGGCGCCTCAGAGGATGTGGCTGCTTACGGTGATGAGGAGCGAATCGTCCGGATCGGGCGAGCTTTGGTCGAGAATGCGCTGCGTCACACGCAACCGGGTACAAGCATCCGCGTGAGCGCAATGGCAGACGGAGACCGAGCAGAGCTGAGGGTCTCTGACAACGGCCAGGGCATCGACCCCGAGGATGTCACGCGCATATTCGATCGTTTCTATCGCGGCCACGGGCCTGCGGCTCATGGAAGCGGGCTCGGTCTTGCGATCGCGCGCGAGGTCGCAGAGCTCATGGGCGGCTCGCTCGGAGTTCGCAGGGTGGGCGAGGAGACCGTCTTCGCGCTTTCGCTAGCCCGGGCGGACGAGGCAGCGTTTTCACGTGAAAACGCTCGCATGCCCGCCCTGGACAGCTCGTGAGGCCACCTAGTACGGCGCTACGGCTAAGCGTGCTGGCCTTGGCGGCAGGCATCGTCGGGGCGTTCATAGCCTTGGCGCTGGTAGCAACGTTCGACTGGTTTGAATCGCCAGCCCGCGTTGTGCCGATCACGATCCAGGCCCCTCCCGAAGGCCAGAGCCCTACAAGTGCGGCCGAATCTGGTGTATTTGACCCCGTCGCCCTCTACCGAGAGCGCTCGCCAGGTGTCGTCACGATTCACGCCGCGTTCGACGACGATGGTGATACTCAGCGTCTGGCTCAGGGCTCCGGGTTCATCGTGAGCACGGACGGTCATATTCTCACGAACTCCCACGTCATTACGACAGCCGGTCTAGCCGCCAATCCAAGTGACGTCGTGGCGGCAGACGAGGTGTTCGTTGAGTTTGTGGACGGCGACCGGGTCCCGGCCGAGATCGTCGGTTGGGACATCTTCACAGACGTAGGAGTACTGGTCGTAGACGTTCCCGCGACACGACTGCAGGCTGTGCCACTGGGCGTTTCGGACGCCGTGCAGGTTGGTGAGCGAGTTGCCGCCATCGGAAGCCCGTTCGGCCAGGCGAGTTCGCTGACGGTTGGCGTCGTCTCGGCGATCGGTCGATCAGTCGCGTCACTGACGAGTGACTACGACTTGATCGATGCGATTCAGATCGACGCTCCAATCAACACGGGAAATTCCGGCGGCCCTCTCTTCAATGCGAGAGGCGAAGTCATAGGAATGAACGCGCAGATACGGAGCGAGAGCGGCACATCGGAAGGCGTCGGCTTCGCTATTGCCATTGACACGGCACTTCGATCGATGGAACAGCTCGTCGAGTCGGGCGTCGTTCAATACCCGTGGATCGGCACGTGTACGGCAAGTCTCGTGCCGACCGTGGCAACGCAGCTCGGCTACGCCGTCGAACGCGGGGCTCTGATTACCACGGTGTTCGCCGAGACGCCGGCACACGCCTCAGGATTGCGCGAGGGTACGGGCGAAGAACTCGTTGATGGTATTCGGTACTCGGTCGGCAGCGATGTCGTCACCGCTGTTGATAGTCGAGAGATCGTCTCGGCAGAATCGCTCATACGTGAGCTTTCGCTGAGGCGTCCCGGGGACACGGTGGATCTCAAGGTGCAGCGTGGGCCCGAGACGCTTGCACTCGAGCTCACGATTGGCGAGCGGCCCGCGTCGGCGCCGGGACTCTGCTGAGCGACGCTTCTCTGGGGATCTGAACCACTGCGCGCGACGCTATCCTCGCGACCATGCGTCTATTGAGTCCCGCTGGATGATCATTGCGGCCAACAGGCCTCCGGTCACCTACGAGTGGGACACTGAGGGCGCTCTCGTTGCTCGCCGCGGTGCTGGAGGCCTGGTGTCGGCGCTACGCGGCCTTCTCCGGGACTCCGACGTAACGTGGGTCGCAAGTGCGATCTCGGAGGCGGATCGGAAGCTTGCACGTGCCGAGCCGCAAGGCCGGATCGAATCGATCGGTGACGGTTCGGCACGGGTACGTCTGCTTTCTCACGATACGGCCGCATATGCCCAGTTCTATGAGCACGTTGCGAATCCGGCGCTCTGGTTCACGCAGCACCAACTTTGGAATCTTCCCTACGAGCCGAGTTTCGGCGAGGACTTCGCCGCCTCCTGGGACAACGGCTACAGGGTTGTCAACGACGCATTCGCCGCTGCGGTTGCCGAGGAAATCTGTTCTCAACCCCACG
>JAUXJK010000246.1 GCA_030624785.1 Actinomycetes bacterium | reverse complement strand
TCTGAGAGCGGGAGACGGGACTCGAACCCGCGACCCTCAGCTTGGAAGGCTGACGCTCTAGCCAACTGAGCTACTCCCGCGTCACGCCCACGATACCCGACAGCCCGCTGGTGCTACCGTCGGCGCGTGCAGATCGGTGGGCGCGACGTGAAGGTCACGAACCGCGAGAAACTCTTCTTCGCCGAGATCGGTGTGACCAAGGGCGACCTCGTCGACTACTACGTCGAGCTGGCACCGCAGGTGCTGAATCACGTTGAGCGTCGGCCGATGCTGATGAAGCGCTATCCCAACGGCGCGGCCGAGGATTTCTTCTACCAGAAGCGCATTCCCGAACCACACCCGGACTGGATGAAGAGTGTCAAGATTCAGTTCCCCAGCGGGCGCACCGCCGACTACCCCGTCGTTAACGACGCGGCGGCGCTGGCGTGGATCGCAAACCTCGGCTGCATCGATCTCAACACGTGGCCGACACGCATCGAGAGCCCTGAGCTACCCGACTACCTGCTCATCGACCTCGATCCAGGCCCCGACGATCCGTGGGATCACGTGCGCGAGATCGCCCTCGCAGTGCACGACGTGATGAACGCGCTGAAGATGCCGAGCTACCCGAAGACGTCGGGCGCAACCGGCCTGCATATCCTCGCGCCGATCCGCCCGGAGCTTGGTTTCAAGGCGGTTCGCAGCTTCGCCAAGGCACTCGCGCAGGAGGTTGAGCGCCGCGTACCCGAGATCGCAACCACCACGTGGAAGGTCGCCGATCGCAATGGAGTGTTTGTCGACTTCGGCCAGAACGCACGCGACCGCAGCATCGCAAGCGCCTACTCGATCAGACCCACGCCTGATGCTCGGGCCTCGGCTCCGCTGGCCTGGGATGAGGTTGCGTCGGTTGACCCAGCAGCCTTCACAATCTCCACCATGCGAGCGCGCGTCGCGCAGGTCGGCGATCTCTCGAAGGGCATGTGGCGCCGTAAGGTCAGGCTCGTTTCACGCTTCGCACAACTCGGCCTGGAAACCCCCGAGCTCGGGCCAGATCCAATTGTCTTGCGCGAGCGCGCATGGACGCAGGGAGGCTGGCGCCCGCCCTCGCGCCGCGGACGCGGCTAGCTAGACAAGCGCGAGACCGCATCCGTGCACGATGCTGCCGCGCACCTCAGCGAGCGCTTGCGAGCAACGAATAGACCGTCGGATCGTCCGGCCCCGGTCGTTGCGTCACCTGGTCGAACGTGCACTGGTCGGGATCCTTGTCCGGCCTGAAACGCATCAGCCGGGTGCCGTGGCGAAAGCGAGATCCTTCCCACTTGTCGTAGCGCACTTCGACGACCGCCTCGGGTTCCACGGCAGACCACGGCAGGCCCTCCTTCTGCTGCCAGCGATTGGGTGGTCCGATCGGGTCGGTACTCGGATCGCCGACTATCAACGGCAAAACGCGCTCGGCCACCTCGGCCTGACGTTTCTTTGCTGAAGCCGATGTCGAGCCAACGTGCCGCAGTTCCCCCGTCTCGTCATGGAGCCCGAGCAGAAGGGTTGCCACCACCTCGGGCACTTCCCCCTCCGCGGGCTCCTTCCAGCGCACGCCAACGACCACGCAGTCGGCCGTGCGATGGTGCTTCACCTTGGCAACGGCGTCGCGCTCTCCCGGCCTGTATGGCATGTCGAGCCGCTTCGCGATCACGCCATCGAAGCCCGCAAGCTCGAGCCGCTCGAGCCAGAGTTTGGCCACAGCGACATCAGCCGATGCGGGAGAGGTGTCGAAGGGCAACTGCTCGACACGGACCCGACGCTCAGAGAACGGAAGCAGGTGTACGTCCTCGCCCTCCCACAGCAGCACATCGAAGGCGACGAAGCGAGCCGGTATCTCGCCGGCAAGTCTGTTGATGCGGCTCTCTGCCGGGTGAAGGCGCATCTGCAACGAGTCGAATTGCAGGACGCCGTCTCGCTCGATGACGATCTCGCCATCCAGAGCGGAGTTGGGCGGCAGCTTTTCGCCCAGAGCCGCTAGCTCAGGGAAGTACCGAAGCAGCGGACGGCCATTCCGGCTCCAGAGTCGCAGCTCTCCGTCAAGGTTCTCAAGCACGCCGCGAAAGCCATCCCACTTGGGCTCGAAGTGCCAGCCTGGGCCATCCGGCATCTCTTTCACGAGCTGCGCTTCCATTGGCGGGAACGGCAGCCGGGCGGGCGTTGCTGAAGCCTCTCCCCCTCTAGCCAAGCCGCTCGTCCAGCGTGTGTGCCGCACTGATCAACGCAAGGTGAGTGAACGCTTGCGGGAAGTTGCCAAGCTGCTCGCCTGTCGGGCCGATCTCCTCGGAGTAGAGGCCAAGGTGATTGGCGTAGGTCAACATCTTCTCGAACACGAGACGCGCCTCGTCCAGTCGACCGGCACGCGCGAGCGCCTCGACGTACCAGAACGTGCAGATCGAGAACGTGCCCTCTTCACCCTCGAGCCCATCCGGGGCGGCACCTGCGTTGTAGCGATACACGAGCGAGTCTGAGACAAGCTCGTCGGAGATCACATCGAGAGTCGATGTCCACATTGGATCGTTGGGCGCAATGAACTTCACGAGCGGCATCAGGAGCACAGATGCGTCGAGGTGTTCCGCGTCGTAGTGCTGTACGAATGCGCCACGCTTCGGATGCCAACCTCGCTCCATGATCTGCGCGTAGATGGCGTCACGCGTGGAGTGCCAGCGCATCAAATCAGCGGGCAGGCCGCGCTGATTCGCCATCCTTACCGAACGCTCGACGGCGACCCAACTCATCAGTCGCGAGTAGGTGAAATCTTTTCGACCGCCACGAACCTCCCAGATTCCCTCGTCCGCTTGATCCCAGTTGTTGCAGACCCAGTCGACGATGCGTGTTACATCCGACCACGTCTCATGCGAGATCGGCGTTCCGTGCTTGTTGTAGAGATAGACGGAGTCGATCAGCTCGCCGTAGATATCGAGCTGTAGTTGCTCTGCGGCGCCATTGCCGATGCGTACGGGCGCCGAGCCCTTGTAGCCCTCCCAGTGATCGAGAACCTCTTCAACGATCTCCGCCGAACCATCGATGCGATACATGACTTGAAGCGGGCCGTCCGATAAGCTCGCGTCTTCTCGGAAGCGTTGCGTAAGCCAGTCCATGAAGGACGCGGCCTCGTCAGTGAAGCCCAGCCGTAGCAGTGCGAACAGGGAGAATGCTGCGTCGCGGATCCAGGTGTAGCGGTAGTCCCAGTTGCGAACGCCACCGACCTGTTCGGGCAAGCTCGTCGTCGGCGCGGCCACGAGCGCGCCGGTCGGCGCATAGGTCAAAAGCTTGAGCGTGAGTGCCGAGCGGTTGACGGTCTCGCGCCAGCGCCCGGTATAGCGCGACTGCGAGAGCCAGCCGCGCCAGAAGGCCACAGTGCGATCGAAGAGCTCGAGTGCACTCTCCTCGGACTGGTGGTGTAGCTGCCCGTCCTCGCCAATCACCTCGAGAACGAAGGTCCTCGACTCACCGGCCTCGAGCGTGAACTGGCCCTCCACTCCATGCTCGGTGCGAGCGAGCTTCGTCTCGGTACCCAGCGCCAGCGACAGATCTGCACTCTCAAACAGCGCTCCGTGGTCGTGCAGATTCGTCTTGTGCTCCGCTCTTCCGTAGTCGAATCGTGGCTCACAGCCCATGGCCATCGGAATCGTTCCGCGCACGCAAAGAACGCGCCGCACAAGCGATTGGCCCGCGTCACGCCTGCGCGCGGAGATGGGCATGAAATCTTCGATCTCGCAGACGCCCGTCGGCGTGAGAAACCGGGTGATCAGGACATTGGTGTCGGGAAGGTAGAGCTGCCGTACCTGGTAGTCCTCGCGTAGCGGCGCGATACAGAAAGATCCGCCCTCATGCCGATCGAGGATCGCCCCGAAGACGCTCGGGGAGTCGAACCGCGGCAAACAAAGCCAGTCGACAGAGCCGTCCGTCGCGACTAGCGCAACGGTCCGCATGTCGCCGACAACACCGTGGTCGGCGATTGGGTGGTAGTCGTAGGGTGGAAGTATCGACGCCATCTGGCGCTGACACTAGCCTCGGACCGTGGAACTTCGCGGCAGAAACGCTCTCGTCACCGGTGGAGCCCAGCGCGTCGGGG
>JAUXJK010000306.1 GCA_030624785.1 Actinomycetes bacterium | reverse complement strand
TCTCCTACTGACTGGCCCGAACGCCGTGAGATCCGGGGGCCTGAGCGACCGCTGTCGCCCCGCGCGTGATCAATTGCTCGAGCTGCTCGGGTCTGCTTGATCGCGAGAGCGCGAGCTCTTTCGAGATCTTGTTGTGACGGACGAGTTCTGCAAGCGCTTGCTCCATCGTTTGCATGCCACGCTTCGTCTGCGTCTGCATCACGGTGTAGATCTGCTCGACCTTGCCCTGACGGATCAGGTTCCTCACGGCGTCGTCGGGCACCAGGATCTCGACAGCCGCGGCGCGTCCGCGCCCGTCCACGGTCGGCAGGAGGGTCTGAGACACGACACCCTGAAGCGCGCTCGCGATCTGAATTCGAATCTGCTGCTGCTGCCCAGGCGGAAACACGTCAATGAGTCGGTCGACGGTCGACGCGGCGTCCTGCGTATGCAGTGTGGCGAAGACCAGATGACCGGTCTCGGCGGCGGTCAACGCTGTCGAGATCGTTTCGAGGTCGCGCATCTCGCCGACGAGAATCACGTCAGGGTCCTGGCGGAGCGCACCCCGTAGCGCGTCCGAGAACGAGACGGCGTCAGGACCGATCTCACGCTGGTTGACGATGCAGCGCTTGTGGTTGTGGAGGAACTCGATCGGATCCTCCACCGTCATGATGTGGTGCGATTTCGTTCGGTTGATCTCGTCGATCAACGCCGACAATGTCGTCGACTTACCCGAACCGGTGGGCCCCGTAACGAGGACGATTCCACGCGGCTTCTCGGCGAGGGAATACAGCGATGCCGGCAAGCCGAGCTCATCGAGCGTCTTGAGATCCATGGGGATGAGCCGGAACGCTGCCGCGATGCTGTCACGCTGGAAGTACACGTTCATACGGAAGCGAGCGACCCCAGGAATGGCGTAGGAGAGGTCGACCTGTCGCTTGACCTCCAGGTGCTTCTGCTGCTCTGTCGACAGGATCCGATAGACGAGCCTCTGGGTATCGGCTGGAGTAAGTATCCCCAGATCAGCGATCGGGTCGAGCTGACCGTTCACCCGTATGACGGGTGGCGAACCACTCGTTAGGTGGAGATCAGAGGCGTCCTGAACAACGACGTACTCGAGTAGATCGTCGAGCGTGTAGCTCGGGCCAGCTGATTCTTCTTGCTGTAGTGGTGCGGCGGCTGTGCTCATCGTTGGCTCCTCGGCCATCATCGGCACGTCCGCCTGAGAGCTTGAACGTTGTAGCTACGGGGACGTCACCCGCTTGCACAGCCCGATTCCCCCAAAAGTGGGGTCAGTGATCCCCTCCTCATTTCCGATACAGGGCGAGAGCGAAACACCGACGCCCATGCTCGGACAATAAGGAGGAATCCCAGAAATGATCGATCGGTTTAAGGCGCGTATCGCGCAGAGCGAGAGGGAGGGTGGTTTCACCCTGATTGAGCTTCTCGTTGTCATTATCATCATCGGTATCTTGCTGGCGATCGCGGTGCCGTCGTATCTTGGGTTCCGTGACCGTGCGAATGCGGCTGCTGCGCAGGCGAATGTTCGTTCGGCGATTCCGGCGATTGAGGCGTTTTTCGCTGATACGGATGCGTATACGGGTATGACGACCACGAACTTGAAGGCGAGCTATGACGCTGGTATTTCGAGTTCGTTGACGGTGAACTCGGCTGCTGCGACGACGTACTGTGTGTCGAGCCTGGTTGGTGGCAAGACGTTCCGTAAGAACGGTCCTGCTTCTGATATCGAAGAGCTGAGCTGCTAGTCAGGATCAGTCAGTCTGCTTCCCCTGGGAAGCGACAGGTGTACACGCGAGGGCGCGGCAACAATGCCGCGCCCTCGCTGCATCTCATGTCCGGACTCGCAGCCCGGGCGTACGGTCTTAGGCGCGGACCGACTCTGCCGAGGCCTCGCGAAGGCCTTGCGCTTCGGGAAGCGCTTCGAGCTTCTTGAGGGTGTTGTTCTCGATCTGTCGGATGCGCTCGCGGGTGACGCCGAACGCGCGTCCGACCTCTTCCAATGTTCGGGGCCGATCGCCTGACAGTCCGAAACGCATCTTGATGACGCGACGCTCCCGCTCAGGCAGCGACTCGAGCGCGCGCGAGATGTCGTGGCGCCGCAGGTTGAGAACTGACGTATCGAACGGCGACTCGACCGACTGGTCCTCAACGAAGTCGCCGAGCGACGAGTCCTCCTCCTCGCCGACCGGCTTCTCGAGCGAGATCGGGAGCTGTGACATTCGCTGAATCTCGCGAACCTCGTCGACCGAGATCTCGAGCTCGGCCGCAACCTCGTCCGGCCGCGGGTCTCGACCCAGACGCTGGACGAGTTGGCGCTCGACGTGCACGACCTTGTTGAGCTTCTCGACCATGTGCACCGGGATCCGAATGGTTCGCGCCTTGTCCGCGATCGCCCTCGTTACGGCCTGGCGGATCCACCAGGTGGCGTAGGTAGAAAACTTGTAGCCCTTCCGATAGTCGAACTTCTCGACCGCCCGAATCAGGCCGAGCGAGCCCTCTTGAATCAGATCGAGGAACGACAGCCCGCGCCCGAGGTAGCTCTTGGCGATCGAGACGACGAGGCGCAGGTTCGCCTCGACCATCGCCGTCTTCGCACCGAGGTCGCCGCGCTCGATGCGCTTGGCGAGTGTGACCTCCTGGTCGGCTGTGAGCAGCGGAACCTTCCCGATCTCGCGCAGGTAGAGGCGCAGAGAGTCGAGAGACGGCTCGACGGTCAGGTCGAGCTCGGGCAGCTTCACCTCAACCGGCAGCACCGGACGCTCGTGGGGCGGCGTCCTGTGTTCCTCTCCTTGCAGCAGGTCGACCCCGTTCTCGGCGAGGTAGGCGTAGAACTCGTCGTACTGTTCTTTCGTGAGGTCGATGTCCTCAAAAGCGCGAGCAATGTCGTCGTAGGTCAGGAAGCCCTTGTCCTGCGCTTCGTGCGCCAGCCGCTTTACTTCGTCGACGTCTGGCAGGGAGGTGTCGACCGTGAGCATAGAACCTGCCTTTCGGATCAGCGGGCTGGCGGCAAATGTCTCGTGGAGCCGTTCGAGGGTGCTCTCCGGACTCCAGGGGGCAGCCATTGTACAGGTCGTGTGTAGAAAGTGGTAGCGCTGATTTCCGTAGGGGCGAAACCCCGAAAATCCCAGGACTTTGAGGCATTCGCTCCGCTCGAACCCGACCCCGGTCGGGCCGGCCATCAGGCGTAGCTCACGCTTTCCACAGGCTGTGGAGCGGCAGCTATCAACAGGTGGCCACGGGTGCTGCACAATGGGCGTGAGGAAGGGAGACGATGCCTGAGTACCCTGAAGTGGAAGCCCTGCGCGAGCGGCTCGAGGAGCACCTCACCGGCCACGAAGTCGCCAAGGCGGGGCCGGCGCACGTGG
>JAUXJK010000007.1 GCA_030624785.1 Actinomycetes bacterium | reverse complement strand
ATCAACGTCGAGCCCATCGCTGATCCGATTCCGCGCCGCGTAGGTGACCTTGATGCTCGGTCGATGGCAGGGCTTCGGCGCGAGCTGCCCGAGCCGGCTGAGCAATCCGAGTCGGTCGAGCCGGCTGAGCCAGCCAGGTCGGCGGCAGAAGAGGTGGACTCATAGTCAACGCCGCTGGTCGCGCGCCTGACTTCGTCGAGCCGACAATCGGCTGGCGCGTTTGGGATGTGGTCGAGCATGAAGGCACTCTTCGGCTGAGTTCGCTGCTCTATGGAGAGATGTGGGAATCCCATCAAGCGGCTCGAGCTACGTGCCGACGCTCGCTTGCGTATCTCCCATGGGGTCGTATGCCTATTCACTCCGCGCCAGCCGCTGACTGCGTGTGCGGCATCTATGGAGCCGCGCTTGCAACCCAGGCTCGGCCCTTCCTCTGGATGCCTGGGCGCGATCAGGCCGCGTACCGGGTTGTGGGGCGCGTTTCGCTCTGGGGGAGGATGGTGCAGGCCCAGCGGGGCTGGCGCGCAGAGCTCGGCTATCCGGAGCGCATCTACGTTCCGGCTACCAGTGGATACGCGCGCCGGGGGTGGCGTCGGCGCCGGCTCCGGGCACAGGACGTCGCCGGCGCTCTGCACGCCTATGGTGTTCCAGTCGACGTGACTGACACACTCCCCGCGGGGGTCGGAACGAGGACGCTCGCCGCCTAGCCTGAATATCTCGACCTCGGCTGGCAGTTCCGTGTACGAATCCAGACGCTCTTGAGTTTCGTACTGGTGTGCGGACAGACAAAAACCTTGAAAGGAGCGACGCTGTGACGAACGTCGAGCAGGTACAGAAACTCACGGATCTTCTGAATGACGGCAAGATCTCCCGTGGACAGTTCGTAAAGCGGGCGTCCGCACTGGGCCTCGGTATTGGAGCGCTCGGCACGCTACTCGCTGCCTGCGGTGGCGATGATTCCTCGTCGGAGCCGGCCGCAGCCGAGCCGGCACCACCAGCTGAGCCGGCCGCGCCCGCAGACGAACCACCGCCGCCTGCCGAGGAGCAGCCGCCGCCGGCCGAGGCCCCCCAGCCGAAGAGGCGCCCGCTGCTGCAATTGGCACCGCGGAGATCGATGCGACAGGACTGGCTGCCGTTGACACCGATGCTGGAGCGATCGCCGTGGCGAACGTCGACGGCGAGTACTTCGCGTTCAACGACACGTGCACCCACCAGGGCTGTTCGCTCTCTACCGGAACGCTCGACGGGACGTCGGTGACGTGTCCATGTCACGGCAGTACGTTCAACGTGACGACCGGTGAGGTCGTCAACGGTCCGGCCATGCGCGCCGTGGAGGTCTACGCCATCACAGTCAACGGTGAACAGGTCGAGATAGCAATCGCCTGAGCGACGGCGATCGCTCGTCGAGTCACTCGACGGGCGATCCGTTGCACAATGTCGCCGTGGTTGATCCGGCGCAGATCGAGCTCCACGACTTTCTGCTCGAGCATGAGTTGCTAACGAGCGGCGAACAGCTGCGTTGTCGCGCGCTGGCCGGCGGGGTTTCCTCCGACATCTGGCTTGTCGATGCGGAGTGCGGACGCATGTGTGTCAAGCGCGCTCTCCCAAAACTGAAGGTCGCTGCGGACTGGCGAGCACCCGTCGAACGCAACGCCTACGAGGTTGCATGGATTCAGGTCGCGGGAGAGATCGCTCCCGCGAGCGCACCTCGGGTGTTGGCGCATGATGAGGTCCGCGGGATGTTCGCGATGAACTACCTCGAGCCAGCCGAGCACCCACTCTGGAAGCGGGAGCTACGTGAGGGTCGTATTGAGAGCGTTTTCGCGGCTGCGGTGGGCGAAACGCTCGGGCGAATACATAGTCGCACCGCCAACTCGGATGAAATGGCCGAGAGATTCCCGACCGACCGCATCTTTCGCGCCATTCGACTCGACCCCTATCTGGCAGAGACGGCAAGGAGGCATCCCGACCGAGCCGACGCGTTACTCGAGCTCGTCGAGGTCACCGCGACGACTCACAAGGCGCTCGTTCACGGCGATGTCAGTCCGAAGAACATTCTTGTTGGGCCCCGCGGCACGCCCGTGTTCCTCGATGCCGAATGTGCGTGGTACGGCGATCCTGCATTCGATCTGGCGTTTTGTCTCAACCATCTCATGTTGAAATGCCTGTGGACGCCATCGGCCGCCGCCGCGTTCCTCGACGGCTTCGAGGCACTCTCGACCGCGTATCTTGCCTGTGTGGATTGGGAGGACTCAAGCGATCTCGAAGCTCGCGCTGCTCGACTCCTGCCAGGGCTGTTTCTCGCACGAGTAGACGGCAAGTCGCCCGTCGAATATCTGCTCGCCGACGGCGAGAAAGAGAGCGTGAGACGGACAGCCCGGCAGCTTCTCGTCGCTCCTGTCGCTCGGCTGGACGAGGTCTCCTCGCGATGGCGTCAGGAGATCTCACCCGTGGGCGACTCGGCATGACGGGTATCCGCTCAAGCGAGATCGCGGGCGTCCACGGGCGTCGTATCTGGGACTCGCGAGGACGGCCGACTGTCGAAGCAGAGGTCGAACTTCGCAGCGGCCTACTCGGTCGTTCCATCGCCCCCGCGGGCGCATCAACGGGAAGCGGGGAGGCCGTCGACCGTCGGGACGGTCCGCGCGACGCCACCGCAGCCTTCGCAGGCTTCGATGTGACCGGCGCCGTGGGCGCCGTCAACGGTGAGATATCGGCCGCACTCGCAGGAATGGACGTTGCAGACCAGACGGCTATCGACGCGACGCTCGTCGAGCTCGACGGCACGAGAGACCGCTCCCGGCTCGGCGGCAACGCAATGATCGCGACCTCCATGGCGGTCGCGCACGCGGCTGCCGCGGCAGAAGACGTTCCGCTGTGGCGCCACCTTTGTGGAAGCGAGAACGGCGCTCTCCCGCTGCCGGAGATCCAGATCTTCGGCGGGGGCGCACATGCCGGGCGGCGTCTCGACGTTCAGGATTTCATGTGCATCGCAGTGGGCGCCGAAACGTTCGGGCAGGCGCTTGATTGGACGGCCGAGGTCTACCGCGCCGCAGGTGAGCTACTCGCGGACGCGGGGCGCCTCGCCGGTATTGCGGACGAAGGAGGCTGGTGGCCGAGCTTTGATGACAACGAGGAGGCGCTGCACTGGCTTATCCGGGCGATCGAGCGCGCGGGTCTCGAGCCCGGCGAGCAGATGGCCGTCTCGCTAGACATTGCCGCGAGTGAATTTGGCAGCAATGGGCGCTACACCTTGGCTTGTGAAGGGCGAGCGCTGGATACGGGCGAGATGATCGAGAAGCTCGAAGGGTGGATTGCGCGCTTTCCGATCGTCTCGATCGAGGATCCCCTGGCAGAGGACGACCTCCAAGGCCTACGCACCTTCACCGAGCGGGTCGGGCATGCAGTACAGGTGATAGGCGACGACGCTCTGGTCACCAACGCAAAGCTCGTGCGCGAGGCGGCTGCCGCGGGCGCCTGCAACGCCGTGCTGGTGAAGCCCAACCAAGCTGGCACCCTCAGCGAAACCCGTGCTGCGTTCGATGCGGCCGCAGCTGCAGATTGGGGCGCGGTCATTTCAGCCCGTTCAGGTGAGTCGGAGGACGTAACCGTCGTGCACCTCGCGGTCGGTTGGGGCGCGAAGCAACTCAAGGTCGGGTCGTTCGCGAGATCAGAACGAATGGCCAAATGGAACGAGGGACTACGCATAGCCGAGTCGCTACCTGGCGGCGGGGAGTTGCCACCTAGAGCGTCGTTCCCGTGGGGTCGGCGATGAAGGTCTTGTTTCACTACGACGTAGGCCCAGCCTTCGCTGCGCATAGCGAGGCTCTCGGCGAGCAAGGCATTGAAGTCTCGAGCTGCCCTCAGGGCGACGAGGAGCGCTTCCGCAGGCTGCTTGCCGATGTCGACGTGCTCTGGCACGTCTTGCAGCCTGTGAGTGGCAAGCACATCGCCGGGGCGCCGAGGCTGCGTCTCATCCAGAAGATCGGTGTCGGTGTCAACACCATCGATCTCGACGTAGCAGCGGCCGCCGATGTCGCCGTGTGCAACATGCCTGGCACGAACTCACACGCGGTGATGGAGATGACACTCGCGCTAACCCTCGCAACGCTGCGTCGGCTTCCACTCGTCGATCGCCTGACGCGCGAAGGTGCGGGCTGGAGCTTCGATCCCGCATTTCAGGACACGTTCGGTGAGATCGGAGGACGAACAGTCGGGCTCATCGGCTTTGGCGCTGTGCCGTCACTACTCGCTCCCGTGTTGACCTCGCTCGGGGCTCGGGTCATATACACAGCGCCCAGCGACAAGGACGTGCCCTACGCGCGCGTCGAGCTCGATGAGCTGATTGCGAGCTCCGACATCGTTTCGCTTCACATTCCGTTGACCGCCGAGACCGCGCAGTTGATCAATGACGAGCGACTTCGTCGGATGAAGCCCGGCGCTGTGTTGATCAACACGGCTCGGGGTGCGCTCGTAGATGAAGTAGCGCTTCATGCCGCGCTCGTCGAGGGACGGCTGCTTGCGGCCGGTCTCGACGTGCTCGCGGAGGAGCCAACCCCCATGGACAATCCTCTACTCGGGCTCGACAACGTCGTCGTAGCGCCGCATCTAGCGTGGCTCACGCCTGAGACGTTCGAGCGGAGCATCGGCGTCGCCGTCGAGAATGTCAAGCGACTCGATGCCGGCGAGCCGCTTCTACATCGAGTTGCGTAGGCGCCGCTAATCGCCATTGGTGCGGCCGAGCGGCCGTGACGGAGTTGGTCGATAGCGACGCGAGGCCTTGCTCGCCCGAGGTGTTGGGTAGTCTCGCGCGGCCCGTGAAAGTCGGAGTTCCGAAAGAGTCTGTCAACGGAGAGCGCCGGGTGGCGCTCGTTCCCGATGCTGTGCGCGCACTCATCGGCACCGGTCTCGCGGTCTCGATCGAGGCGAGCGCCGGCGAGGCCGCCGGCTATCCAGACGCGGAGTACGTCGACGCGGGCGCCGAGGTAGTAGGCCGCGACGCTGCCTGGACGAGCGACATCGTGCTGCGCGTCGCAACGCCAACGGTCGAAGAGGTCAATCGGTTGAGCAGCGGAAGCGTGCTCATCGGCTTCCTCGCACCCCTGACCTCGGGCGACACCACCAGAGCGATGGCCGCGGGCAACGTGACAAGCCTTGCCGTCGAAGCAATTCCGCGCATCACGCGTGCCCAGTCGATGGACGCGCTCTCCTCTCAAGCCAACGTCGCCGGCTACGCAGCCACCTTGTTGGCGGCGCGCGAGGCGGGCCGGTTCTTCCCGATGATGACAACTGCAGCCGGCACCGTGAAGCCGGCCCGCGTGCTCGTCCTTGGCGCCGGCGTTGCAGGACTGCAGGCAATCGCGACTGCGAAACGCCTGGGTGCCGTCGTGAGCGGTTTCGATATCCGTCGCGCAGCCTGGGAGCAGATCGCGTCGCTGGGCGGACGACCGCTGCGACTCGACTTCATCCCCGACGCCGAGACCGAAGGTGGCTATGCGCGCCCGCTTAGTGACGAGGAGAATCAGCAGGTCCGCGATGCACTTGACGAGAATGCTGCGCGACAGGACGTGATCATCACCACGGCGCAGATTCCCGGTCGTGCGGCTCCGGTCCTGATCACCGCCGCAGGAGTGGCGAACATGGCCGCGGGCTCGCTGATCGTCGACCTCGCCGGAGATTCGGGCGGCAACTGCGAGCTCACGCAAGCAGGCGAGCTGGTGGTTCACGACGGCGTGAAGATCATCTCTCCCTCGAATCTTGAGAGCGATATGGCTGCCCACGCATCCCAGCTCTACTCCAAGAATCTTGAGAACGTCCTGGGCCTGATCATCGAGGAGGGATCCCTCAAGCTCGACTTCGAGGACGAGATCGTCGCGGCCTCGTGCATTACGCACCAGGGCGAGATACGGCATGAGCGGGCCAGAGAGGTCGCGGGCGCCTGATGGACGCAGTCACCGAAATCACAATCTTCGTACTTGCAGCACTCGTTGGTTTCGAGGTGATCTCGAAGGTGCCGGCGACGCTCCACACGCCGCTCATGTCGCAGACGAACGCGATTCACGGAATCGTGCTGCTCGGAGGACTGCTTGTCATCGGCTTCGCTGACAATCCGCTCGAAGACGCGATCGGAGTGATCGCGATCATCTTCGGGACGGTCAACATCGTCGGCGGGTTCCTCGTCACGGATCGCATGCTCGCGATGTTCACGCGCAAGAAGTCGCGCCCAAAAAGTGAACCGCCCTCGGGCGGTGAGGACAGCTCGTGACCCTTGGCGCACTAGCTCTTGACTCCGATGCGCTTGCGGTGTGTTACATCGTGGCGTTCGTTCTCTTCATCTTTGGCGTGCGCCAGGGCACGCATCCAAGGACGGCTCGACGAGGAAACTGGATAGCCGCGGGCGGAATGGCGATCGCCGTCGCAGCCACGTTGGCTACTGACGTGATCGGCAACTGGCCATTGATCGCTACCGGACTGATCATCGGAACGGCCATCGGAGTCGTCGCATCGATCCGCGTTCAGATGACCGAGATGCCCCAACTTGTGGCGCTCTACAACGGTCTGGGCGGCGGTGCGGTTGCACTCATTGCGTGGTCTGAGTTCCGCCACGTGAGCGAGGGTTTCGGGCTTGAAGAGTTCATTCCGATCCTGTTCGCGACCGTCATCGGTTCAGTGTCGTTCTGGGGCTCGAATGTGGCCTTCGGCAAGCTCCAGGGCCTCATCAGCGGGGCTTCGGTAAAGCTGCCAGGCCAGCAGGTGATCAACGCGCTGCTGCTTGTCGGGATCATTGCGCTCTGCGTCGTCCTTGCGGTTGATCGCGACAGCCCGTCCGAAGGGCTTTTCATTGCGGTCTTGGTCGCCGCAGGCGTGCTCGGCTTGATGGTCGTGCTACCTATTGGCGGCGCCGATATGCCCGTCGTCATCTCCTTGTTGAACGCCTGCACCGGCCTGGCAGCAGCAGGCGCCGGCTTCGCTCTGGACAACATCGCGCTGATCGTCGCGGGAACGCTGGTGGGCTCCTCGGGGACGATCTTGACGCTCGAGATGGCCACGGCGATGAACCGGTCGGTCGGCAACATCCTCTTCGCGGGTTTCGGTGGTGCGCCGGTTGGTTCCGGAAGCTCGGAGCAACGACCGCATACGTCGATCGGCTCGCAGGATGCGGCGATCATGCTGGCCTACGCAGACTCGGTCGTGATCGTGCCCGGCTATGGCCTCGCGGTCGCGCAGGCACAGCACGCGATCAAGGAGATGGCTGACGCTCTTGGTCAGAGGGGCGTGACGGTGCGCTACGCGATTCACCCGGTGGCAGGGCGGATGCCTGGCCATATGAACGTGCTGCTTGCCGAAGCCGACGTCGAGTACGAGGACCTCGTTGAGATGGACGACATCAACCCGGATATGCCCCAAACCGACGTCGCGATCGTTGTAGGGGCAAACGATGTGACGAATCCAGCAGCGAAGACCGACCCAAACAGCCCGATCGCCGGCATGCCGATCATCGAGGTCGATCAGGCGCGGCAGGTGATCGTGATCAAACGTTCGATGAGCCCGGGTTTCGCGGGTATCGACAACGATCTGTTCTACGACGACAAGACCTCGATGCTGTTCTCCGATGCGAAGGCCGCAGCAAACGAGATCGCCAGCGCGATCGCGGAGCTCTAGCTCACGAGAAGTCGGGCTGGTCGAGCAGGTAGTCGGCGCTGTCGCCGCGCCTGCGGATCAGCGTATGAGCGCCATCGTCGGCCCACACCTCAGGTGGTGATCGATGGCTCAAGAAGCCGAGTGGGCTCGCCGCGCGGGCGTAGGCACCTGACTGGAAGATGGCCACCAGATCTCCTATTTCGGCGGGCGGGAGTGCCACCGAGCGACCCACGGTGTCGAGCGGTGTACAGAGCGGTCCGACGATATCGACCGTCTCGCGCTCAGCCACGTCGAGTTTCGTAGCCACGGCCGCCGGAAAGTTTCGCTTGATGACCATGCCGAGGTTTCCTGACGCCGCAAGGTGATGATGCATTCCGCCATCCATGATCAGGAACTTCTTGTCACGGGACACCTTGACGTCAGTAATTCGCGACACGTAGACCCCGGCCTCACCTACGAGGAAGCGGCCAGGCTCGAGCACGAAACGCGTACCGGCAAACGCTGGGTCGTCGGCGATCTCAGCCATCAATGCCGCCAACTCCTGGCCAAGCCCCTGAAGATTGATTGCCTCTTCGCCGGGAAAGTATGGAACCCCGAGCCCCCCGCCGAAGTCGATGGTCATCAGCGCGCGAGCGGCCTGCTTTGAAGCGCGTCGGCCGATCTCGATGCCGCGACGGTACTGGGCAGCGAGAATCTCGTGGTCGAGGATCTGCGTGCCGGTGAACAGATGAATTCCCGCAAAGGTGAGCCGCTCGTGTGCGAGCAGACGTGCGAGCGCGTCTTCCAGGGCCTCTTCATCAATGCCGAACGGGCTCGAGGTTCCGCCCATGCGCATCGCGCCGCCCGCAACCTCCTCGCTCGGATTCACGCGCAGCGCAACGTGAACGGAGCGCTCGAGGCGATCGCAAACCTCTGCTAGCCGTTCAATCTCCGTTTGCGACTCAGCGTGAATCTCGCCGATCCCTGAGGAGACGACAAGCTCGAGTTCGTCCATGGTCTTGCCGGGTCCCGCGAAGATGATGCGCTCGGCCGGACAACCAGCAGCTAGAGCCTGATGGAACTCTCCCGCCGACGCGATCTCGAGCCCGCATCCGGCGGCGTGCAGGTAGCGCAGGATCGACGCGTTCGGATTGGCCTTGATCGAGTAGAAGAGGTCGAAAGAATCGGGTAACACCTGGTTGAGCGTGTTCAGCTGCGCCTCGACGCGAGCGCGGTCGTACACGAAGAGTGGCGTGCCATAGGTAGCAGCGAGGTCATCGATGTCGAGGCCAGCAACGAGAAGGTGCCCGTTCGCAACGCCGAAGCTTCGCGCGAGTAGCTTGTCGACCCGCTCCATGTCGTCGGATCGGCTCATTGACGAGGGCACCCGGCTCGGCGGCTCGTTTCCGAGCCCTCCGCGCCGCAGTTGTTGCGGCGGCTGCTGGCGGCTGGCTCAGGTCGCGGGAACACTACGCAACGCTGGGTAGTCGATCTTGCCACTCGTCGTTCTGGGCAGGTCATCGACAATTTCCACCGAGTGGGGCACCATGTAGCGCGGCATGCGTTCTGCGCAGAAGCTGATGAGTTCCTTCCTGTCGACCGTGCCGTTGCTTGGAACGACGAATGCGCGAATGCGGGCTCCGAGTAGCTCGTCGGGCACGCCGACGACGGCCGCAAGATCGAGCTGGCCGCTCTCGAGCAACATTGCCTCGACCTCGGTTGGGCTGATGCGATATCCCGAAGATTTGATCATCGCGTCTCGTCGAGCGATGAAGTAGAGAAAGCCATCCTCGTCGGTGCGCACGAGGTCGCCGGAGTAGCACACGGTTTCGCTCTGGCCGAGCTCCGCGGGCGCGAGCGGGTGCGGTCGGAGAACCTCGTTCGTTAGGTCTGGCCGACCCCAGTAGCCCATCGACACTGTCGGCCCGCGGTGCACGAGCTCGCCCGTCTCACCGGGACCGCATAGCTCGCCGTCGTCGTTGACGACGAGGATTTCGGTCTTGGGAATGGCCTTGCCCATCGACCCTGGACGCCGATCTAGCTCCTCCGGTGGCAGGTAGGTCGAACGGAACGCCTCCGTGAGGCCGTACATCAGGTACACGCTCGTCGCTGGCAAGAGCTCACGGAGTCTGGCGAGGACGCTTTCGGGCATCGCGCCGCCGGTGTTCGTGATGTAGCGAAGGTTGGGTGGTGGAGTCTTTGCGAGGCCTGAGTCGCGGCGAGCGAGCAGGCCCCAGAGCGTGGGAACGCCAGCGAGACCGGTGATCCGCTCGCGCTCGAGCAGTTTCACGATGTCCCGTCCGAACACCCAGTTCGCGATCACCAGCGCGCTGCCTTGCTGAATCGACGTTGTGAGCTGATTCATGCCGGCGTCAAAGCTGAAGGGCAGCACGGCGAGGATTCGATCAGCGGCGGTGATCTCGAGATACTCCGACACGATCGAAGCGCCGGCAACCACCTGTTCGTGGCTCAACATCACGCCCTTGGGCTTTCCGGTCGACCCTGACGTGTAGATGAGAGCCGCTAGGTCGCGTGGGATACATGCGCCGGCCGCGATGGGCGCTGCGTCGTCCGAGCAGAGTTCATGAAAGTCGAGACGGTCAACTGATACTGGCCCCTGCGTCGCTGCGTCGGCGACCACGATCGTGACGTCGAGGCTCGGAACCGCCGCGAACGTGTCCGCGAGCTTCTCGACCTGATCAGCGCTGGTGATCAGCGCCTTCATCTGGCAGTCTGCGGCGATGTGCGTGACCTGGTCAGGGTAGAGACCTGAGTTCACTGGGACGTACACGGCGTCGGCTTCACAAACGCCAAAGATCGAGATCGCCTGCTCGAGGCACGCCGGCAGATAGATGCCAACGCGATCACCCCGTGCAACGCCGGCGGCTCGTAATCCTGCGGCCAGACTTGCGACCTGCATCTGTGTCTGCGCGAAGGTGAGGCGTCGATTGCCGTGCACCAGGGCCTCGGCGTCCGGAGTTCGCGCCGTGCTTGCAACGAGCATCTCGTGGATGAGGCCGTACATCGAGGAGGTGGACACGCTCAGGCCGCAGACGCCGCGTGGCGGCGCTTGCCCTCGACGAACTCGCGGATGGCCGCGATTGACTCAAAGTTGGTGGCGACCAGGTCATCCTCGCCGACGGCAACACCCAGGTCGGACTCAATGAAATCGATAAGAGCCAGGATCCCCATCGAATCAACGAAGCCGCCTCCGAGGAGCGACTCGTCGTCGCCGATCTCCTGATTGGCAGGCACGCCAAACTCTTCGGTGATGAACGCCCGAACGAGCGGCGTGATATCGCTAGCGCTCACGACTTCTCTCCCGTGCTCGACTTCGAAAGGAGCGATTGGCGACGCGGTGAGGGAAACGGCACCGAATAAGAGCTCAGGCCGAGCATCGCCATCTCGGAGTAGAGGCTGTCAATGTGCTCCGGCTTCACGTCGTCTGAACGATAGAAGCGAGGTACGGACATCGTGACCGTGTGGGCCCTGGGAAGCTTCAAGCCGCGCACGTGCCGCTCGTCGATCGCGATGAAGCGCGTTCTTGTCTCACGAGCCAGCGCGCGACGAATCTGCACGCTGTGTCGGGCAAATACTTCGGGATCGCTCGCGTACAACACATGGGCATAGCTCAAGCCGAGTGTGCGCGGCACATGGGTGTAGAGCAGGTAGCACAGTCGGCCATCAGCCTTGACTAGAAGGTGCTTGCAGCCCGAGAACGGCTGATGGTCGGTGAGAATCTGTAGCTCCTCGTCCGCAAGATGTTTGCTCATCTCTTCGGGGCGTGTCGTGATTGCTGCCTGCGCTCGTCGGGGTGTCGGCAGACCGGTGGTCCACAGCACTCGCGCGTGCTTCTCAAGTTCCTTGAACCCCCAGCGCACGCACCAGCGGGCCACGTCGGGTGCCGGGCTGAAGTCGGTCAGCACATGGCCCTTGAGCCGGATTACCGGAAGCATCAGGTCGAGGCTCGACTGCCGGTAGGCGTCGTCGACGATCCAACTCGTGGCGTTGCAGAGGCGCTCGACGTTATCGCTGATGTCGCGTTGGCTGAAGATGAGCCCGACGTAGCCGACCACGGCGTCGCCATCGACCAGTCCGTAGCCGACGTGTTCTTCGTCTCGCTGAAACCCGTAGTCGAACAGAGTGCGCCACTGATCTTTCGAGATAGCTGGGCCGTGCCGCTCGAGTAGCGGGTACACGCGGGCGAAATCGTCCGGGTACAGGCGCTCGACGGCCGCTGTTTGGCTGGTATCTGACATTGGGTCGGGTATCGGGGGCACCTGGCTTGTCATCTGGGTCACGATCGTATGCCGAGCAGGTGGTTTTCCCTAGACGAGGCTGCCGATCGCCGCATTAACCCATGATGACCCATGGCTAGGTGACAGGCAAGGGTTGGGGGCCCTCGAACGGGGGATATTTCCACTCGGAGCAGAGATACCGGATGGGCTCCACCGGAAGGCGGATGGCCTCCACCGGAAGGGTGAATTTGCGTCGGCTCTCGCAGGTTTTGGGGCGTACGTCACGTCTTGTATGCGAACCACTCAATTCACCGTGTTTGACCTGATGAGTTAATCCGGCCCGGTAGTTGTGCGTGACAACTCTCGACCTTTGGCATGTTTGCCCCGGGAAGGCGGGAACAATGACCGAGATGAGCAGCGGCGCTCGTCTCGGTCATTCCCCGTTTCAACAGGGTTGGTCAGACGAGCGGGTTCTCGTCGCTCATGTACACCGTGACGCGGGCAAAGCGTCCGTCTTCGACGACGAAAAAGTTGCAGTTGTTCATCTTGACTTCGCTGCCGTCGTCGTAGTTGTTCTTCGCGAGGAACTGCGATGCGATGAGCTGGTTCTCGACGTCGACGACGTGACTGAATCCGCCGTGATAGATCGTCGGCGTGGCATGCATGAAGTCGCCAAACATGTGTCGGATCGCGTCACGGCCGACATGTTCGACCTTGGCCGTTTCGACACGAATTTTGGCGTCTTCGCTGAAGCAATCAACGGTCGGCTCCAGGTTCTTGTTGTCGACGTTGTGGAAGTAGCGGTTTTCGACGAGATCGATCAACTCTGCTGCGCTGAGCTTGCTCACGTACGGTGTCCTCTCCATGTCGTGATTCCTCTGGGCGAGATAATCGTAGCCTGAGGTAGTCACCGGGCCTACTGCGGGCGGACTATCGTCCGGACATGTAGTCGGCGGCTTCCTCGCCGGCATCTTGATCATGTATCTCACTGGACTTCTCATCGGGTAGCTACGTGCCGGCTGCGGAACACAGCGAGTCCGTGCAGGACTACCTGCGCGTCATCTACAAGCTTGAGAAACAGGACGGCCGCGCAACGACGTCTGCGATCGCCGAGACCTTGGACGTAACGGCCGCATCGGCGACCGGCATGGTTACGAAACTGGCCAGCCGCGGCCTCGTTGAACACACGCCTTATCGTGGCGTCACGCTCACGGTTGCGGGCGAGCGTGACGCCCTCGAGGTCGTCCGCCACCACCGGCTGCTCGAGCGCTACCTGGCGGAGTCGCTCTCCGTTCCACTTGCTGACGTCCACGACGAGGCCGACAGGCTCGAGCATGCCCTGTCCGAGCGCCTCGAGGCGCAGATCGACGCGTCGCTGGGGCACCCCACGCACGATCCGCATGGCGATCCGATCCCTGACCTCGATCTGAATGTGGCGACCGAAGAGCTCAGAGCGCTTTCTGACGTTGGCGAAGGTCAACAGGTCACCATCAGGCGGGTGCCCGACAGTGGCGAGGAGATTCTCGAAGAGCTTTGCGGGCTCGGCCTGCTTCCCGGCGTATCCGTCCTGGTCAAGTCAGCGGCGTCTGAGCGGAGCTTGACGCTGATCGTCGACGGGGTGGAACGCGCACTGCCGATGGAAGTGGTCGCCCAGATTGGTGTCGCGTAGCCGCACTTTCGCGGTGCCGACGTGAGAGGATCGCAAGGGCTCCAAGGTGAATCGAAGAATTGGGCTAGCGCTCGGGGTCGGGATCGTCAGCGTCGTTGTTGTCGTCGTGGTGGTGATCGTCAGCTCCTCGGCAGTGGACGGCGGCGATGCCACGATTCGCCAGTCGGCTCCCGAGTCAGAGCCCGTCGCCGAACCTGCGCTGCCGCCTCAAACCGGCGATGCCCTCGTCGGCAAGAGCGTGTTTGCGCAGGCTGGATGTGGCAACTGCCACACGCTCGAGGCGGCTGGGTCAACCGGAACCATCGGCCCCGTTCTCGACGGGCGCAGCTCGAGCTACCAGGTGATCTTCGAGCAGGTCATCGCGGGGGGCGGCGGCATGCCGAGCTATGGCGGAACGCTGTCCGCCGAGGAGATTCAGGACGTTGTCGCATTCACGATCGAGAGTATTGACGCGGGTAGCGCAATCCCGTGAGCGACGCGCCTCGCCTCGCGGCTAGCTGTTAATTCCCGGGCTCTGAGCCCTGCATGGCTCCTCGCATTTCGTCAGATTCCATTACGTCGCTCGCGTCCTTCATGCTCTCGAGGTGAAGGCTTCCGAGGTGCTCTTCGACCGCATGATCGTGAGCCTTGTCGCCGGCCAGGCCCGCCTTTCGCGAATCGAGCTCGGTGAGTCGCGGCTTGTGTCCGTAGATGACGATGGCATCGCCAGGAAGTATCGGCGTGCCGTCGATCGGGACGCCTACATACGAGTCACTCATGCCGCGTGTCAAGCCAAGCACGGCGACTCCTTCATCGTGCAGCCTGATCTCCCCAAGGACGCGTCCCGCGAGCCAGTCGTCCGCCTTGATGTGGAGCTCGATCACCGCGAAACCGTTCGAGAGGTGAAGTAGCCCGGCGTAGTCGCGGGCATCGATGTCGGTGTACTTCGTCAGGGAGGCGGCGATCACGCGTGAGAGGTGACGATCGACCCACGTGCTGCGGGCGACAAGAAGCACGACAAGCAGGCCGCCGCTCAGCACGAGTGTCCGGTCGAATGCGTCGCTTCCGTCAGTCGCGGTCGTGAACGAGATGATTAGCGACGCGACGACCGTCAGGATTCCAGCGCTGCCAAACAGCATCAGGAACATCACGACTCGACGGCGGATCGGGTGCCTCAACATCGCCTCGGACTCCGAGGTGGTGAACCCCACGCCCGACAGGGCCGATCTAGCCTGGAATCGTGCCGATTCTCGCGAGAGACCCGTCACGATCAGGATCACCGTTGCAACTCGCGTAACGATCAGCGAGATAAGAACAATGATCAACACGGACGTGATAGCGACCACGGCTCCTCCTAGGCTCCGAATTTGAGTACTGAGGATTCTCTAGGACGCGGCGGCGTTATGACGAGCCACCTCAGCGCGCACGGCCGGCGCGACTTCGGTGCCGAGAATCTCGATCGCCCGCATCATGCTGTCATGGGGCATCGTGCCGACGCTGAGCTGGATGAGCAGCCGCTCGTGCGCGAAGAACTCGTGCTGGTAGAGAATCTTCTCGATCACTGCCGTCGCATCGCCGACCAGGTAGGCGCCGCGCAGCGTGCACTGTTCCTCGTAGTCCTCGCGGGTCGCTGGTGGCCATCCGCGCTCGAGGCCGATCTTGTTCATGACGGCGGCGTGTCGCGGATAGGACTCGTCGATGGCGTCGCTGGTCGTCTCGGCCAGGTACCCGTGCATGTTGAGACTCATGGGCGGAATCGTTTGATGCCTTCGGCTCGCCGTCCTCCGGTAGAGCTGCCCGAGCGGCGCGAATCGCTCGGGGAGGCCGCCGATGATTGCGAGTGCCATCGGGAGGCCAAGCGTTGCCGCTCTGGTTACCGACTCTGGTGTGCCACCCACGGCAATCCAGACGGGTAGTTGCTCCTGCAGCGGGCGGGGATACACGGCGCGAGAATCGATCGGGGCGCGATGCTTGCCTGACCAGGTGACGTGCTCGTGGTCGCGGACGTTGAGGAGGAGCTCGAGCTTCTCGGTGAAGAGGCTGTCATAGTCGGCCAGGTCGTAGCCAAACAGTGGAAATGACTCAATGAACGATCCGCGTCCGGCCATGATCTCGGCGCGTCCCTCGCTCAGCAGGTCGAGTGTTGCGAAGTCCTGGAATACGCGCACCGGATCGTCGGAGCTCAGAACGCTTACGGCGCTCGTCAACCGGATTCGCTCGGTGCGCCGCGCGGCCGCCGCCAGCACGACCGCTGGCGCCGAGGACACATACTCCTCTCGGTGATGTTCGCCGACGCCGAAGACATCGAGGCCGACCTGATCGGCAAGCTCGATCTCTTCAACTAGATCAAGCAGACGCCTTGAAGGGCTGACGGTGTCCCCGGTGAGCGGATCTGGGGTCGCCTCAACGAAGCTATAGATGCCGATTTCGATGATTGCCTAGCGCCGCAGTTTGATCGGGATCATGCTTCGGATGCTGCGATGATTCCGCGGTACGGCCCAACCGGGTAGATCTCGAGGTCGAGCATCCCGGCCGCGACGAGCGGCAGCTCGCCGAGGCGTGCCAGAGCGGCTTCTTCATTGTCGGCCTCAAGGACGAGGATCGCGCCCTTCCCGTCTGCGCGGCTATAGATCTCGCGGACGACGTCAGATGCAAAGAGTTGCAGGGCCTTCTTCGACTCAGCAGGAAGATGTGGAGCGAACTCTTCGGCTGTGTGACTCTCACTGCGGGTAGCGACGACCACGATCTTCATTGGCAACCTTTCGCGTTTGGACTGGTCTTGGGAGGCCGTAGGCTATCCCGGCAGTGCCGGCGCCGCTTCCGCATCGTCCTCAGGCCTGCTGACTCAGCGGGCAACCGCCTCGGGCGCCCTCGTCGCAACCATGGAAGGTGTAGGACCGCCTCCAGGGGGCCCCGCGCTGCCAACGAACGCCAAACGAGAGCGGCGAGCACCGCGAGCAACGCAAACCTCCCGACGGAAGCCCAGGCCGTCGCGAACTCCGATCGAATCAGCCACTCGGGTCGGTAGTGCAGGAGGAGCAGTTGGCCCGCATAGATGCTCAGCGCGAGCTGGCCGGCAGCGACCAGAGGCCAGGTCAATCGAGAAGCAGAGCGCACGAGGAGCAACGACGCGCCGACGATGCTGATCGCGATGCTGGTCGAGGAGAGAATCCAGAGGGGCATCTCTTCGTGAGCTTCTCGAGTTAGAAGTTGAAGCCAGCTAGCTCGGTTTTCGACGTCGCCCGCGACACCTCCGAGTACGTTGCCGACAAGCCAGACCGCTGCCGCCATTGCCGCTCCGCCAAGAAGGAGCGCGCTCGCCGCGCGCGTCGAGCGCAGGTCTTGACGGCCGAGCCACATACCAACAAGCAACGGTGTCATCCAGACGACCGCTGGGTAGAACCCCGAAACCACTAGGTCGCGAGCGATTCGGTCGAAGTCGTTCCAGGCAGGTGTTCCGGCATCGAACCAGCCAGGCTCCAGCCGCCGGATGCCGAGTAGGAGGGCGGGACCCAGCAGCACGGACGCTCCAGCTGCCCAGGCAAGAGTCCGACTCCGGAGGCGTACGCCAACGATTGCGATCGCGAAGTACACGGCGTAGTACTGAATGATCACGGCCACGGGCGTATCCAGGGCTTGCAGCGCCAGGCCGAGCGGCAGAAGCACGAGTGCGCGCCAGAGTAGGCGCGCACTCGTGCCGCGAAGCCTCTCTCGGCTTCGATCACCTGCGAGGAGAGAAATTCCTATGCCGGCGACCACCACGAAGAGGATCGATGCACGGCCGACCGGCAGGCGATACGCGGCGCCGGCGAGGCCGAACCCGTCAAGTCGAATCGGGCCGATGTGCACCATCACCATCCCGAGGATCGCGATCGCACGGGCGAGGTCGATGCCCCGTATGCGACCACTCACCGCACTGGAGGCGAAATCGCGCAGGCCCCGGCGTGAACCTTTTTCGCCGATCGTGGGGGCGAGCGTCACAACCAGAGTTTGCCTCTCTCCGCCGGTGGGTCGTCGGTTCTCTCGCGACTGTCTCGAAACTTCGCGGCCGAGCCGGCCGGCTAGAGTCACCCGACATGGCCGCGGTGACGATCTTTCACAACCCGCACTGAGGCTCCTCCAAGAGCGCTCTGGCGGTCGCCGAGCAGACTGACCATGAGACGACAGTGGTCGAGTACCTCAAAGAGAGGCCTGATCGTGCGTCGCTCGAGCACCTGCTGTCGATTCTCGAAGATCCCGCCACCGATCTCGTGCGCCGCGACTCTCAGTTCAAGAAGCTCGGCCTCAGTGAGGCTGACGTCGAGACCAAGGAGCAGATCGTCAACCTCTTGCTCGGCAAGCCGCGACTGATGCAGAGACCCGTCGTCGTGATGGGCGAGCGCGCGATTATCGGGCGCCCGAAGGCGCGCGTGCTCGAGTTTCTTAGCGGGTCACGATGCGCCGAAGCGCTTGCCGGCTAGTGAGCGAGCCAGCCACCGTCGACAGGGAGCACGTGGCCCGTGATCATGCTTGCAGCCCCGCTCGCGAGAAACAGGACGGCTGCAGCGATCTCGTCGGGCTCAGCAAATCGGCCAAGCGGAATCTCGGCGAGGAGCTTCTCCGTCATTCCCGGTTCGTCCAGCAAGGGCTGGGTGAGCGCTGTGCGCACGAACGTCGGCGCAACGGCGTTAACGCGCACACCGTGGGGGCCCCACTCACACGCGAGCGCGCGCGTGAAGTTGATGAGCGCTCCCTTGGCGGTGTGGTACGCCAGGTTCGGGTAGTGCGTACCACCGACCATGCCCATGATCGACGCGATGTTGATCACCGATCCTGATCCGGCTCCCAGCATGTGAGGCCCGACCTCTCGAACGCACAGGAAACTTCCCGTCGGCCCGACCTCGAGGGCGCGATTCCAGCGCTCAATGTCCAGGTCCACGGACGGAGTTCGGGCGCCCACTCCAGCGTTGTTGACGAGAATGTCGATTCGGCCACGCTCGTTGGCGATCGACGCGACGACGTCCTTGATCTGCGACTCACTGGCGACGTCGAGCTCGTGCGCCTCGCCTGTGCCAACCTCGGTCGCTACCCGGCCCGCCGCCGAGGGGTCGATATCGGTCACGGCAACGTATGCTCCGGCCGCAGCGAGGGCGATGCAGACCGATCGGCCTATACCCGCGCCGGCGCCTGTCACCAGGGCGACCGTGCCGTCGAGGCGCTGCAATCCCATGACATCGCATGTCGAGCTCGTCATCTCCGCCACACTAACGGGTGTCCGTGAACCACGAACAGAGGCGGTCAGATGTCCTGGTGGCCGCACGAGAGAGAGGGTCGTGTCATGAGGATCAAGTACATCGTTCCGTTTCCGTTCGATGAGGAAGGGCTCGCGAATCGGGCCGCGCAACTGCCGGACGAGCTGCGAACGCCCGGCGTCGACTACGACTTCGTACCGGTGCGCAACTCGATCCACAATGCCGACAGCCAGTACGAGCTTCTGATCCTCGATGCCTATATCGCCGAAGCAGGCCTCTCAGCCGAGGACGAAGGCTACGACGCAGTCGTAATGGACACGGTCTCCGACTCGGGTCTCGCAGCGCTTCGATCGCGACTTAGCATTCCGGTTCTCGGGCCGGGCCTCGTCCAACAGCACGTCGCTGCGATGCTCGGCAAGCGTTTCACCATCCTGACGATGTGGCGTCGCTGGATCAGCATGTACGAGAAGACGATGGCCGAATACCAGACGAGTCACTACTGCGCCTCGATTCGTTCGATCGATGTGCGTCCCGATCAAAAGCAGCTTCTCGCAGGGAAGGAGGAGGTCGTGTTCGCCGCGCTCGAGCGGGAGGGGCGGCTTGCGATAGACGAGGATCGGGCCGAGGTGTTGCTCATTGGCTCGACGACCATGCATCAGGCGGTCGCTCATCTCAGAGAGACGCTTGATGTTCCCGTGATCAATCCAGGGCTGCTCGCGATCAAGATGGCGGAGCTCTTCGTGGAGCTTGGCCTGGCCCACTCCAAGGTGGGATACATGTCTCCCGAAGTGATCCAGGACGAGAAGTTGAACTCACTGATGGACGCCTAGCCGTCGTGTCGGATTCGATCGTCGACCTGCTCTCAGGCTTTGACGGCGGCCGCCTCTGGGCTGACCTCGAGCAGCTTGCGACCTTTCAGGACGCTGACGCTCCGCCCTTCACCCGGCGGGCGTTCGGGCCCGTCTACGAGCAGGCGCGTAGCTGGCTGCGGGAGCGCATGGAGGAGGCGGGCCTTGCGACGCGACGCGATGCGGCGGGCTCGCTGATCGGCCATCGGCCCGGTACCCGCGATCTCCCGCTGCTGGTCGTCGGTTCCCACATCGACACCGTGCATGGGGCTGGACGCTTCGATGGCGCCCTTGGTGTGCTCGCGGCGGTCGAGATCGCCCGTGTTCTCGGTAGCTCGGGCCACAGGCTCAGCCATCCGCTTGAGGTCGTTGACTTCACGGGCGAGGAGCCAAATCGATTCGGGTCGTCGTGTGTGGGAAGCCGGGCGTGGGCCGGGCGGCTTGACGCCCGCCTGTTGGCACTCACAGACGAGCGTGGCGAGAGCCTCGCCCAGGCAGTGGGGCGCGCCGGCGCCGATATCGAGCGGGTGTCTGAATCCGTCCGAGACGTCGGATCGCTTGCGGCCTACGTCGAGCTTCACATCGAACAGGGGCCTGTGCTCGAGACGGATGAGTTCGACGTTGGCGTCGTGAACGGAATCGTTGGCATCCGTCGGATAGGTGCTCGCCTCAGCGGGCAACCCTCACACGCTGGGACGACCCCGATTCCTCGGCGGCGCGACGCTCTCGCAGCCGCATCGGAGCTTGTTCTCGCGGTTGAGCACGAGGCGCGGCAGGCGGAAGGGGAGCTGATTGGCACAGTGGGGCGGGCGCTTGTCGAGCCGAACGCTCCGAATGTGGTCCCTGGATTTGTGGAGCTTGCATTCGAGGTGCGCTCGCTCGACGAGGCGCGACTCGACCTGGCGATCCAGCGGATCGAGACTGCCGGCAAAGAGGCGGGTGCAGCGCGCGGCGTGGACGTTGTCTTCGATGTCCTCTCGGAGCTGCCAGGCGTCGCGACAGATCCACGCGTTGTATCGGCGCTTGAGGACGGCGCGATCGAAGCAGGAAGTCGAACGACGACCATGCCGAGCTGGGGTGGCCACGACGCGTCGCAGATCGCCCACATCGCGCCGGTTGGGATGCTGTTCGCACCCTCGCGCGATGGTCTCAGCCATCACCGCGACGAGTGGACTACTCCAGAGCAGTGCGCGAATGCTGGCCGAGCGTTGCTCGCGGGACTGGTTGTCCTCGACGAGCGTCTGGCTGCCGACACAACGGCCTAAGGAGCAGCGGCGTAGGAGCTACTCGAAGCTTCTATGTCCCGACCGGGTGCCACACAGTCTTGAGCTCGAGGAAGTTGGCCGCATGCTGAAGGCTACGCCCGTTGCTTCCTTTGACGACTCGCTTGACGTT
>JAUXJK010000175.1 GCA_030624785.1 Actinomycetes bacterium | reverse complement strand
TGCGGGCGGCGCTTGGTCCGGCGTCGGCACTAGTGGGAGAGTGCATCGGTACGAACGGATGATGCCCGGATCTCTGGTCGTGCGAGAATGCGTCGATGCGCCGACGTCGGGTAGCCGAGCTTGTTCGTCCGTCCGTTCGTCGGATGGCCGGGTACGTGCCCGGTGAGCAACCGGCCCGCAAACGGCTGATCAAGCTCAACACAAACGAGAATCCCTATCCGCCGTCTCCGAAGGTGCTTGCGGCCACGCGCGAGGCCGTCGACGGCCGTCTGCGCCTGTATCCAGACCCGGCTGCAACGCGACTGCGTACACGTCTCGCCAAGCTGCATCAATGCGAGCCTGAGAATATTCTCGTCGGGAACGGCTCGGACGAGCTGCTCGCGGTTTGCATCCGCGCCTGCGTCGAACCGCTCAGGTCGGTCGCGGCTACACGACGGGGTGCGGCCACCGTTCAGTATTTCGACCCAAGCTATTCGCTTTATCCCGTGCTTGCCGAGACTCACGGAGCCCGCAGGCACGCAGTGCGACTCGACACCGACTTTGGTCTGCCGACGCCCGGCGCGGATAGCTCTGGTAGCGGCTGGGAGCCCCGAGCTGCGCTTTCCCTGGTGACAACGCCGAATGCGCCGAGTGGCCGTGGCTACAGGACATCCGAGCTGCGTCGGCTGTGCAAGGCCACGGATGGAGTCGTCGTACTCGACGAGGCCTACGCCGATTTCGCCGACGAGAACGCTCTCGATCTCGCGAGCGAGCTTCGCAACGTCGTGATCCTTCGGACATTCTCGAAGGCCTACTCACTCTGTTTCCAGCGAATCGGCTACGCGGTCGCTCACGCCGATCTGATCGCGGAGCTCGCCAAGGTGCGCGATAGCTACAGCGTCAACGGCCTTGGGCAGGTCGCCGCCCTGGCGACGCTCAGCGATCGTGCCTATTACAGGGAGAGCATCGCACGCATCCGTACCAGTCGTGATGCGCTTGCATCCAGCCTCGAAGTGTTGGGGTTTCGGGTTCTGCCGAGTCAGACGAACTTTCTGTTCGTCGAACCGCCCGCCTTGTCGGCCGAGGACTGGTTCAAGGAGCTCCGTGAGCGGCGCATTCTGGTGCGGTGGTTCGCCGGGCAACGCCTGCGGCGCTACCTCCGAATCACGATCGGCACCGACGACGAGGTCGCGGCGCTCCTACGCGCCGCGAAGCGCATCCTCGCTGCGTAGGTAGCTATGCGGCTGCGCTGTCCTCGCTGCCCGACCGACGCCGTTTTCGAGCGCGGGTTCGCGCGCATTCGGCACGAGCTCCGCGTGAGTGTCGAGTTTCCCGAGGACGCAGCCACTGCGGCTGCCGCTCTTGCCGAGCGTGGGCCCAACGTGCCCGCGGGCGGCGGCCCTGAGCCGCGCGACGCGCGCGAGATTCCCTTTGTGACCATCGATCCGGCCGGCAGCATGGATCTCGACCAGGCGTATGCGGCTGAACGGCTCGAATCGGGCATTCGCGTCTACTACGCGATCGCTGACCTCGCCGGCTTCGTCTCAGAGAGCGATCCAATTGCCGGTGCCGCACGTCGCCGCGGCGTCACGTTGTATTTTCCGGACGTCCGGGCATCGTTGCATCCCGAGGTGCTGAGCGAGGGCGCGGCGAGCCTGCTGCCCGGGCAGGATCGCCAGGCGATCCTCTGGCAGATCGATCTCGACGCGGATGGTCAGCCCGATCGAGTCCACGTTGAACGCGCGCTCGTCCGCAGTAGAGAAGCGCTGTCATATGTCGAAGCCCAGGCTCGCATCGATGGAGGCCTGGCGGATGAGTCCCTCGCCCTGCTCCAGTCCATTGGTGAGCTGCGCCAGGAGCTCGAGCGTCAGCGAGGCGCGGTAAGCCTGCACCTGCCCTCGCAGGAGGTGGTCCGTGGAGCGGGCGGCTATGAGCTGGTCTACGACAGCTCGCTTCCGATTGAAGGGTGGAACGCGCAGGTTTCGTTGCTTTGCGGGATGGCGGCCGCGCAGCTGATGCTTGACGGCGGCGTCGGATTCCTTCGAACGTTGCCGGCGACGGACGAGCGCGAGATCGAGCGTCTGCGACGAATAGCGAGAGCACTTGGAATCGAGTGGGCCGATGACACGCCCTACGCGGAGCGTCTTCGTTCGATACGTGGTGCGTCGCCGCAGGAGGCTGCATTTCTTCAGCAGGCCGTGACCGTGTTCAGAGGGGCCGGCTATGTGGAGTTCGACGGAGAGCCGCCATCCCTCGACTTTCACGGGGCCATCGCTGCGCCCTACGCGCATGTCACGGCGCCGCTGCGCCGTGTCGGAGATCGGTATGCCAACGAGGTCGTCCTGGCGCTCGCCGCGGGCCGCGAGCCGCCAGCATGGGCGCGTGAGGGGCTCGCCGGGCTTCCGTCGGTACTTGGTGATGCCCAGCGCCGGAGCCGGTCGGCCGAGAGGGCGACCATCGATTTCGTCGAGGCCGTCGTGCTCAGTGATCGTGTCGGCCAGGTGTTCGCGGCCGAGGTCGTCGACGTGCGGGACGACGATGTCCGCGTTCAGCTGCGCGAGCCGGCCGTGATAGCCAGGTTGCAAGGGAAAGCCGAGCTCGGATCGCGTGTCCAGGTTAGGGTGGCGGCCGTTGATCTCGATGCACGCAGCGTCGAGCTCGAGCTGCTCCCGTAGGATCCACCAGGAGCTACTCCAAGGAGGAGCGCGCAATGGCGGAGACCTACCCCCGCGACATGGTCGGCTACGGACGCACGCCACCCCATGCCGCCTGGCCCGGCGACGCCCGTGTGGCCGTCCAGTTCGTGATCAACTACGAAGAGGGCGCCGAGAACACGATTCTTCATGGCGATCCCGCGTCCGAATCTCTGCTGACCGAGTTCGGCTTCGCGATGCCTCGTGAAGGCGAGCGCTACCTGCCCGTCGAATCCATGTACGAGTACGGGAGTCGCGTCGGCTTCTGGCGGCTACACCGACTGTTCACCGAGCGCGGAGTACCCATCACCGTGAACGGCGTGTCGATGGCGCTCGAGAGAAATCCAGGAGCGGTCAAGGAGATGGTCGAGGCAGGCTGGGAAATCTCATGTCACGGGTACCGATGGATCGATCATCACGGCATGCCCGAGGACATCGAGCGCGAGCACATTCGCATGTCAATCGAGACGCAGACACGCGTGGCCGGCTCACGGCCGCTCGGACATTTTCTCGGGCGCCGTAGTGAAAACACCGTCAGGCTGATCGCCGAGGAGGGCGGGTTCGTCTACAGCCAGGACACCTATGCGGACGAGCTGCCGTACTGGGTCGTGGAGTCGGGGAATCCTCTCCTGATGCTTCCGTACACCGCGGACGTTAATGACCACCGATTCGCGACGGCACCGGGATTCGACTGGGGCGAGCCGTTCTTCGCCTATGCGCGCGATGCGTTCGATGCGCTCTACGAGGAAGGATCCGAGACCCCGAGGATGATGGCGATCGGCCTCCACTGTCGGCTCGTTGGTCGTCCCGGGCGGATCGGTGCGCTTAAACGGTTTGTCGAGCACGTCCAGAGCCACGACCGCGTCTGGTTGGCGCGCGGCATCGACATCGCCAACCACTGGCGCGAGCAGCACCCGTTCAACGGCTGACGAGGGTCGTCCGTGAGTGAGAGCCGAGGTTGGCTCGCAGTTAGCTCAGTCGGCTTGGAAGCCGACGGCCGTGTGCGTGCCGTCGCAGAATGGCTTGTTGGTCGAAGCACCACATCTACAGAGGGCTGCTTTCGTGCCATGCCATGCCTCGCGGCCACTGCCCGCGACGATCGTGACGTTTCCCTGGAGGAGTAGGGGGCCGTTCTCAGCACTCTTGATCACGAGCTTGCCGCCAGTAGCGTCGAGCGGCTCGCCCGCTTGTCCTACTGCTCCGCGATCGGTGAACTCTGCGTCCTCCTCATGGCTGTTGTCGCAAAACGGCTTGTTCTTGGATTGGCCGCAGCGACAGAGCGCGGCGCGGAATGCCACTGAGGGGGCGTCGTCGGGGCATCCTTCGATCTCGAGGTCTCCGCTGACGTAGAGGGGACCCTGGTTCGACACGGCCACGGTGTTCTGTGAGGGCGCCGCTTCAGTGCTGGAGTCGTCGCGGCGTGTGATGGTGAGAGCCCCGGTCGGGCATCGCTCGACCACATCAGCGATGGCATCGACCGTCGTCTCGTCGGGGTTGCACCAGGGCTTACGACCCGACTCAAACAGAGCGCCCTCTGCTCGCGTGCACTCGCCCACGTGAATGCAGAATCGACCGTCCCACGTGACGTCGACCTTCCCGCCCTTGAACTCGAAGACCTTCTGCTCGCTCACAACTTCCCCCATCGCCTAGTGGTTGTTAGCCGGCCGCTTCAGCCTACTTGGTGGGCTCAGGGAGCCGAAAACGTTTCTCGTCGCAGGAACTCGCCGCCGCCCGTCGTGCCGACGAAGTCTCGGTTCCGCACGATCGTGCGGCCACGTGACATGACGAGCGCAGGTTCACCCGTGACGTCGATGCCTTCAAATGTCGAGTAGTCGGTGTTGCCATGGATCTGGTCGACACCGAGCGTGCGCTTGACAGACGGATCCCAGATCACGATGTCCGCATCCGAGCCCACCGCGATGTCGCCCTTACGTGGGTACAGACCGAAGAGCTTCGCCGGGCTGGTCGACAGCACGTCGACGAAACGGTTCAGGTTCAGCCGTCCGGCTTCGACTCCGTACGTGTAGAGGATCGATGGCCGCTCTTCGATTCCGGGTGCTCCCTGAATCATGTAGCGGAAGTCGTCGAGGCTCTGGTCTTTGAAATCCTTCAGCGGCCAGGCTGAGTGGTCGGTTGCAACCGTCTGCAACGTGCCGGTCGCGAGCGCTCGCCAGAGCGGCTCCTGGTTCGACGTTGCTCGCAGCGGTGGCGCCATTACCCATTTCGCGCCGTCGTCCTGCAGGTAGCGGCTCTCATCCAGCACGAGGTAGTGGGGGCACGTTTCGCCGTAGACTTGCTGGCCGCGCGCACGCCCGTGGGCGATCTCTTCAACCGTGAGCGCGCTCGAGACATGAACGATGTAGAGCGGTGCATTGGCGAGCCCGGCCAGAACGATTGCTCGGTGGGCGGCTTCGGCCTCGAGTTCGGGGGGGCGGCTGCGCGGCCAGAACTCGACACCCAGATCACCGGCTCCAGCATAGCGATCCTGAAGTACCTGGATCCC
>JAUXJK010000201.1 GCA_030624785.1 Actinomycetes bacterium | reverse complement strand
TCGCCGGCGGACAGAGTCTGATCCCTGTCATGAAGCTTCGGTTCGCAATGCCCGAAGTCCTTATCGACATCAACGGAATCGCTGACCTGGACTCCCTCGAAGAGACCGACGCCGGATTACGCATCGGAGCCCTCGTCAGACACAAGACCGTTGAGCGATCGCCGGTCGCGACGGGTCGGTTGGCGATTCTTGCCGACGCGGCCAGGGTGATCTCAGATCCGATCGTACGCAACCGCGGCACGCTCGCCGGCTCTCTGGTTCACGCTGATCCACAAGGCGATTGGGGATCCGTGATGATGGCACTGCGAGCTGAGGTGGTCGCGCAGGGGCCGTCTGGTACTCGCTCGATCCCGATCGATGAGTTCCTTGTTGGGCCGTTCATGACAACGCTCGCCGACGATGAACTCGTCATTGAGGTGCGCGTACCGTCACCGCCACCGAGTTCGGCCGGGACGTACCTGAAGCTCGAGCGCAAGGTGGGCGACTACGCCACTGCGGCCGTGGCTGTTCAGGTTGAGTTCGACAACGGCAAGGTCGGGCAGGCGGGCATCGCAATGACCGGTGTCGGGCCGCAGAACGTCCGGGCAACCGCGGCGGAAGACGCTATCCGCGGCGCCGAGCTCGACGACAATGCGATAGCCGAAGCTGGGCGACTCGCGGCTGATGCCGCTTCACCGCAAGACGACATCCGCGGCTCGGTCAAGTACAAGCGCAACGTTGTGCGCGTGTTCACCGAGCGCGGTCTGCGCACTGCGGCAGAACGCGTACAGGCAGCGTGAGGAGGAGCATGTCATGACAGAAGCAACAGTTGCCACGCCGCCGGTGCAGACGGTCTCAGTCACCGTCAACGGCGAGCCGAAATCGGCCGATGTGGAGCCACGCCTGCTGCTCGTGCATTTCCTCCGGGAGACGCTCCGACTCACGGGCACCCACATTGGCTGCGACACGACGAGCTGCGGCGCATGCACCGTGCTGGTCGACGGCACACCGATGAAATCGTGCACGATGTTCGCGGTTCAGGCGAAGGGCGCCGAGCTTACGACCGTCGAGGGACTGGCCGGGCCGGACGGCTTACACGTGATGCAGCAGGCATTTCACGAGGAGCACGGGCTGCAATGCGGCTTCTGCACTCCCGGGATGATGCTGACCGCCATTGCCTTCCTGGCCGAGAACCCGAACCCGAGCGAGGACGAGATTCGCTTCGCGCTCTCCGGCAATATCTGCCGGTGTACCGGGTACCAGAACATCGTCAAGGCTGTCCAGAGCGCCGCATCTAGCCAAGCCGAGGGGAGCTGAGATGGCGACCGCACCTGAAGTGAGGGGTCTCGGGCACTCCGTTATGCGCAAGGAAGACGAGCGTTTCCTGCGCGGCAAGGGCACCTATTTTGACGATGTCGTTCTCCCGGACATGCTCCACATGGAGCTGCTTCGCAGCCCACTCCCGCATGCGCGCGTGGTCTCGATCGACGCGAGCGCCGCCGAGGCTCTGCCAGGCGTCGTCGCGGTGATCACAGGCGAGGCGCTCGCCGCGCACAACCTCGCGTGGATGCCGACACTCTCCGGTGACACTCAGGCCGTGCTCGCGACCGACAAGGTTCGGTTCCAGGGGCAGGAGGTCGCCGCGGTTATCGCCGAGTCGGCCTACGTCGCCAAGGACGCGCTCGAGCTGATCGACGTCGAGTACGAGCCCCTTCAGGCCATCACGGGTCCACAGCAGGCTCTGGACGACGGGGCCGAACTCATCCGCGACGACAAGGATGACCAGACCTCAAACCACATCTACCACTGGGAGGCCGGCGACGAGGCGGCGACCGAGCAGGCGTTTGCCGATGCCGATCGCATCGTCTCGCTCGAGACGCACTATCCACGCTGCCACCCCGCTCCGCTCGAGTGCTGCGGCTGCGTCGCGGACGTGAACCCTGCGACTGGCAAGGCGACGATCTACATGACGTCGCAGGCCCCGCACGCTCACCGAACGTTGTTCGCGCTCGTATCAGGCCTGCCTGAGCAGAAAATTCGGATCATCTCGCCGGACATCGGCGGCGGCTTCGGCAACAAGGTGCCGATCTACCCCGGGTACGTCGTGGCGACAGCGGCATCGCTGCTCATCGGTCGACCCGTGAAGTGGGTCGAAGACCGGACCGGCAACCTCATCTCGACAGGATTCGCCCGTGATTACCACATGCACGGGGAACTCGCCCTGAAGGGCGACAAGATGGTTGGGCTCCGCGCCAAGCTGCTCTCGGACAACGGTGCTTTCTATGCCGATGCCCAGCCTTCGAAGCTGCGCGCAGGTCTCTTCCACGTCGTGACCGGCTCATACGACATCCCCGCGGCCCACGTCGTCGCTGACGGCGCCTACACAAACAAGGCACCTGGAGGAGTGGCCTACCGTTGCTCGTTCCGCGTTACCGAGGCCTCGTACCTCATCGAGCGGTTGGTCGACACGGCTGCACACGAGCTCGAGATCGATCCGGCCGAGCTGCGGCGGACGAACTTCATCAAGCCCGACCAGTTCCCGTACACGTCGGCGACCGGTTTCGTCTACGACTCGGGCGACTACGAGAAGGCGCTCGATGTGGCGCTCGACATGCTTGGGTACGCGGACCTGCGGGAGGAGCAGAAACAGGCCCGTGCAGAGGGACGCCTGCTTGGCATCGGCATCGCCTCGTTCACCGAAGTGGTCGGCGCCGGCAAGGGCAAGGACTACGACATCGCTGGCCTGCGGATGTTCGACTCGGCAGAGCTGCGAGTTCATCCCACAGGCAAAGCTGTCCTCAAGCTCGGGGTGAAGTCACAGGGCCAGGGGCACGAAACGACCTTCGCGCAGATCGTCGCGGAGGAACTCGGCATCCCGTACGAAGACGTCGAGGTACAGGAGGGTGACACCGACCACACTCCTTATGGCCTCGGCACCTACGCGAGCCGCTCAACGCCGGTGGCAGGCGCGGCCACCGCCATCATCTCCCGCAAGCTGCGCGACAAGGGCAAGGATCTCGCCGCACACCTGCTCGAGGTTGCTCCGGAAGACATCGAGTTCGCCAAGGGCCAGTTCTCGGTCAAGGGCGCACCCGAGCGCGTGAAGACGATCCAGGAGGTCGCGTTCGCGGCTTACAGCGACCTACCGGATGGGATGGAGCCTGGCTTCGAGGGCGTCCACTACTACGACCCACCGAACATGACCTTTCCGTTCGGAAGCTACGCCGTCATGGTCGAGATCGATCGCGGCACCGGCGAGTGGAAGCCTCTACGCGTCGTCGCGGTCGATGACTGTGGCGTTCGGATCAACCCGATGATCGTTGAAGGTCAGATCATGGGTGGACTCACGGAGGGCTACGCGATCGCGGCAATGCAACTCATCACCTTCGACGAGGACGGGAACGCGATCGGCGCAAACCTGATGGACTATCTGATCCCGACCGCGCAGGAGACACCCGCGTTCGAGCTCGGAGAGACCGTGACGCCATCCCCGCATCATCCGATCGGCGCCAAGGGAGTGGGCGAGTCAGCAACCGTGGGCTCGCCCGCGGCCTACGTAAACGCCGTCGTCGACGCTCTAGCGCACGCAGGCATTCGAAACATCGAGATGCCCGTCACGTCAGGAAAGGTCTGGGACGCACTGGTAGAGGTAGGGCTAGCCGAGTGAAACGCGTGCGGCATCATTAGCTAATGATGCATTCCTCGGAGGTACTGATCCGAGCCGGAGAGCTCGCCGCCGCCGGAGAGCCATTCGCGCTTGCCACCGTGACCCGGGTGGTGCGTCCCGCGTCGACCCGGCAAGGCGATCGCGCGCTCGTCACGCAGGAAGGAGAGCTGGTCGGCTGGATAGGGGGAGCCTGCTCCGAGCCCGCCGTCATCGGTGAAGCGCTGCGCGCCCTGGAGGACGGCGAGCCGAGACTGGTGTTGATTCGCAAGCCTGGACGAACCGACGCGGTTCCGGACGACACGATCGTCGTCGAGAGCTCCTGCGCCTCTGAGGGAGAGGTCGAAGTGTTGATCGAGCCTGAGCTGCCGGCACTGTTGCTCGCAGTTATTGGAGAGAGCCCGACTGCCGCCACGCTCGCCGACCTCGCCCAACGGGTCGGCTGGCGCGTCGAGACGGAGATCACCCCACAAGCCGCCGCAATCGTCATCGCCAGCATGGGACGAGTCGATGCGACCGCGATCCGGACGGCGCTGACAACGAATGCAGGCTACATCGGCCTCGTAGCAAGCACGCGCCGCGGCGCCGCCGCGGTTGAGCGCCTACGGCTCGACGGCGTTGACGAGCACTCGATCGCACGAGTCCGCTGCCCAGCCGGGCTCGATCTCGGCCCCTCCAGTCAGGAAGAGATTGCGGTGGCCGTGCTCGCCGAACTCGTTGCCTGGAAGCACGGCCGGCGCGTTGCCGGCACGTCGATCGACGAGATGGTCGATGCGCTCGATCCGGTCTGCGGCATGAGCGTCGCGGCGAACGCCGCTGCGGAGAGATCGTTCTACGGCGAGATCACGTACTACTTCTGCTGCACTGACTGTCGTGTGCGGTTCGAGGAAGACCCGCTCCACTACGTCGCCCAGGTCCGAGCGTAGTCGCAGCAACCTGCTCTGGCAGGAAGCGGGCCTCAGGAACCGCCTTCTTCGAGCGGATACTGCGGACACGTCGCCTGATACTCCGCGTCACCTAGGCCGACGTCCTCCCACTCAGCGCGCGTCATGTTGCGCCCCGCGGCGCGGCAGGCGATGTCGTACCACTCGTCGGTGTTCAGGTTCCAGGTGAGGATGTTCTGTCCGTCGGCGCTGACGCCGCGCTCGCCCGCGTCGCCTCCGGGCAACAACACGAATGGGAGCTCGTCCGCGATCTGCTGGC
>JAUXJK010000363.1 GCA_030624785.1 Actinomycetes bacterium | reverse complement strand
CAGTCGCCACTGTCGCTCAGGCTTGAGGAGACACGCTGGGTCGCCGCTCAGGGCGCCGATGAGATCGACATGGTGATCGATCGCGGAGCTTTTCTGGCCGGCAACTACGGCAAGGTCTACGACGAGATCGGACGAGTCAAGGAAGCGTGCGGCGACGCCCATCTCAAGGTGATCCTTGAGACCGGCGAGCTGGCGACCTACGACAACGTGCGGCGGGCATCGCTGCTCGCGATGGCTGCAGGAGCCGATTTCGTCAAGACATCGACCGGCAAGATACAACCGGCCGCCACGCTGCCAGTAACGCTCGTGATGCTCGAGGCTGTCCGCGATGTGTTCGAGGAGTCCGGACAACGCGTCGGCGTAAAAGCAGCTGGTGGCATCCGCAACGCCAAGCAGGCTATTCAGTACCTCGTCCTCGTTAACGAGACCGTCGGACCTGACTGGCTCACGCCAGATCTCTTCAGGTTCGGCGCTTCATCACTCCTCAACGATGTTCTTCTACAGATCCGTAAACAGAAGACGGGCCACTACCAGAGCGGCGACTACTTCACCCTCGACTAGGGATCAACGCCAGAATGAACGACGTTTCGAAAAAGCAATCAGCTGAGCTCGTGACCGAGCGCACATTCGACTACGCCACCGCGCCCGAATCACGCGATATCGTGCAGCTTCAGGACCGCTACGGCTTGTTCATCGGCGGCGAGATGACCGATGCTCGATCGGGCGAGCTTCATCCATCATTGAACCCGGCCACCGAGGAGGAGTTGGCGGTCGTTTCATACGCGGATGCGGAGGACGTCGACCGAGCAGTCGGCGCGGCCCGCGACGCGTTCGAGAGTGTCTGGTCGAAACGCTCGCCGAGCGAGCGCGCCAAGACGCTGTTTCGCATCGCTCGCATCCTGCAGGAGAGAGCCAGAGAGTTCGCGGTGCTCGAGTCGCTCGACGGCGGCAAGCCAATCAAGGAGTCGCGAGACGTCGATATTCCTCTCGCCGCTGCTCACTTCTTCTACTACGCCGGCTGGGCCGACAAACTCGAGTACGCGTTCCCGAATGCACGCCCGAAACCAGTAGGAGTGGCGGCTCAGATCATTCCGTGGAACTTCCCGATGCTCATGCTCGCGTGGAAGATCGCCCCGGCGCTCGCAACCGGCAACACGGTGGTACTCAAGCCAGCCGAAACGACTCCACTGAGCGCACTGCTGTTCGCAGATGTCCTACGACAGGCGGAGGTCCCTCCGGGCGTCGTGAACATCGTCACGGGTGACGGTCGCGCCGGCGCTGAACTCGTGAAGCATCCTGGGATCGACAAGGTTGCGTTCACCGGCTCGACTCAGGTCGGGAAGGAGATCCAGCGAACGCTCGCAGGTACCAACAAGCGCCTCACTCTCGAGCTCGGGGGTAAGGCCGCGAACATCGTCTTTGACGATGCGCCTCTCGATCAAGCGATCGAGGGAATCGTCAACGGGATCTACTTCAACCAGGGACATGTCTGCTGCGCCGGCTCGCGACTCCTCGTACAGGAATCCATCCAGGAGCCCGTGATCGCCAAACTCAAGCAACGACTTGGACGGATACGCGTAGGTGACCCTCTCGACAAGAACACCGATCTCGGCGCGATCAACTCCCGCGAGCAACTCGATCGCGTGCGCGAGCTCGTTGCTGCTGGCGTTGAAGAAGGGGCCGAGCTCTACCAGCCGCCTTGCGAGCTACCGGAGCGCGGCTACTGGTTTGCGCCGACCGTCTTTACGGGCGTAGCGCAAAGTCATCGCATCGCACGAGAGGAGATCTTCGGGCCCGTGCTTTCGGTGTTGACGTTCCGAACGCCCGAAGAAGCGGTCGAGAAGGCGAACAACACACCCTACGGCCTATCAGCGGGCATCTGGACGGACAAGGGCTCGCGCATCCTGTGGATGGCCAAACGGATGCGTGCCGGCGTCGTCTGGGCAAACACGTTCAACCGATTCGACCCAGCATCACCGTTCGGCGGCTACAAGGAATCTGGTTTCGGCCGCGAAGGCGGCCGGCATGGGCTCGCTCCCTACGTCGACATCTCCAGCTGACCATGACACGGCTACCCGTCAACAAGACCTACAAGCTCTACATCAATGGGGCCTTTCCGCGCTCGGAATCAGGCCGCACGTACGAGCTCCAGGGCGCGAATGTCGCTTTGGGCTCACGAAAGGACCTGCGCGACGCTGTGCGTGCCGCGCGAAACGCTGCGGGTGGCTGGGCTGAGCGTACCGCCTACAACCGCGGTCAGGTCCTCTACCGCGTCGCCGAAGTCATGGAAGGCCGGGCAGCGCAGTTCGGCGAGCTGGGTATATCCCCCGAGGAGGTCTCCGCGGCTATCGATACGTGGGTCTGGTACGCGGGATGGGCCGACAAGTTGTCACAGGTGCTGGGATCCGCCAACCCGGTTTCTGGCCCCTACTTCAACTTCACAGTTCCCGAGCCGACTGGCGTCGTCGGCGTGGTCGCGCCGGAGCAACCGGCACTGCTTGGACTCGTCGAACAACTCGCCCCGATCCTCACAGGAGGAAACACTGCAGTTGCAGTTGCTGCCGCGGGGGCTCCTCTGGCGGCGGTGACACTCGCAGAGGTCATCGACACTTCAGATGTTCCGGCCGGCGTCGTCAACCTG
>JAUXJK010000239.1 GCA_030624785.1 Actinomycetes bacterium | reverse complement strand
GTGAGCTGGCAGCTGCGAGCGGACGTCCGCGGCCACAGCACCAGCGTTCCTGACGTGACGCGACACAATCCCGTTGTCTCACCCGTCGGTTGTCGGTCGCCGTTTGACGGTTGCACTGTCAAGCTATCCGCATGTCGACGACGATAGAGCCGGTCGAGATGCGTGACGCCGGAGCGTCAATGCTCGACGCACGAGCCGTGTCCGCGCTGCGCCTCGGCACGGTCGTCTTCATTGCAGGCGCGGGCACGCTCGCTACAGAGATCGCGGCATCGCGCCTGCTCGCACCGTTTTTTGGCTCATCCACGGTCGTGTGGGCAAACATCATCGGCCTCATCCTCATCTACCTGTCGCTTGGCTATTGGCTCGGCGGGAAGGTCGCCGACCGTTGGCCGCGACCGCGCGTCCTGGGCGGAATCATCCTCGTGGCTGCGGCCTCGATCGCAGTGCTCCCCTTCATCTCACAGCCGATTCTCGAGCTCGCGCTCCGAGGTCTCGACTCACTCTCCGCCGGCGCGGTCGTCGGCTCGTTCTTCGCCGCACTCGCGTTGTTTGCGGTTCCTATCACGCTGCTCGGCATGGTCTCCCCCTTTGCGATTCGCCTCTCGATCCGAGACATCAAGACGGCGGGCGAAACGGCCGGGCGCCTCTACGCGCTATCAACGGTCGGCTCAATTGTCGGCACGTTCGTCTCGGCCATCGTCGCGATCCCGCTGATCGGCACACAACGCACCATGCTTGGCTCCGCGATTCTCCTTGCGTTCTCAGCCGCATTGTTGCTCGGGCCTCGCTGGCAGCTGGTCACGATCCTGTTCGCTGCACTACTTGCGATTCCGGTCGGAGCGATCAAGGCGAGCGAAGGACTTATCTACGAGACCGAGTCCTCGCAGCAGTACATTCAGGTCACGGAACGAGCAAGCGGGGCGAGATCACTTCGCCTCAACGAGGGTGTCGCGTCGCACTCGATCTGGAGAGAAGACACTGTCTTTACTGGCGGTGTCTGGGATATGTTCCTCGTGATTCCACCGCTGCTGACGCAACCACCCAAGACGATGCTCGTGATCGGCAACGCCGGCGGCACGGTCGCCCGCGCCTACGGAGCCCTGTATCCAGACATCGAGATCGACGGCGTCGAGATCGACGCAAAGGTGACGGAAGTAGGCGAGCGCTACCTCGGGCTCGGCGACAACCCCAACCTGAACGTGATCACCGCGGACGGGCGTCCGCATCTACGGCTCACCGACAAGCGCTACGACATCATCATTGTTGACGCGTACAAGCAGCCCTACATTCCCTTCTACTTGGCCACACGCGAGTTTTTCGAGCTAACCCGAGACCGGCTAACGGACAACGGGCTCCTGGCGTTGAACGTCGCCGCCGTTCCCGACGATGACCGGCTCTCGCGAACAATCTCCAGCACCGTCCTTGCCGAGTACCCACAGGCCTGGCAATGGAAGCCCCTTCGATTCAACGAGCTTCTGCTTGCCTACAACAACACCGACCTGACGAGAGACGAGCTGGTCAGTCGCGCCGCTGACGTCCATCCAGATGCCAGCGTGCTTGGCGAACTGTTCGCGCGCGACGTCATTGCGAGCGAGACCAGCGAGCGCCCACTGACCGATGACCGCGCACCCGTGGAGTGGCTCACAGATCAGATGATCGCGAGCTATATCGCCGATGGCGGCGAAGGCATCGACGAGGACTTCCTACCCACTCGTCCCTAGCACTTAGCTGGCCGGCAACGCGTCGAGGAACTCCTCGATTAGTGTCGCGCTGAGCCTGGGCCGCTCGGCGCATGGCAGGTGCCCTGTGTCAGCCAGCACTCTGAGTCGCGCGCCGAGGCGCCGCGAATACTCGACACCATCAGCAACGGGAAGTGCCACGTCGCGCGCGCCCCAGATCACCAATGCAGGTGCTCGGACGCGGTGGAGCTCTTCGCGCAGGTCATGCCTGAGGAGCGCACGTAGTGCAGGTCTCGTGTTGCGCGCGGCTGCAGCGCCCGAATAGAAGGCATCGGCTCCTGCGTCGCTCAGCGTGTCAACATCAGACACCATGCTCGAGAACGCCAACTGCCGAAGGGTGCGACTACGCAGAATCCTCGGACGCAGCCCGTTCGTCCTCCTTGCCGGCCGCAGCCAACTTGACGCCATCAGTGCGTATCGACGCTTGACGTCGCTAGACGAAATCCCCGACACGGGCGCCAGCACAAGCGCGCAAACCCTCGACGGTTCTACGATCGCGATCTGCAGTGCCACCTGCCCGCCGAACGAGTGCCCAACCACGACCGAGGAAGCAAGTTCCTCCGCGTCCATGCATCGACACACCGCATCAGAAAAGCTCCGGAGCGTGGCCTTCGGCGGACCTGCGCCCGAAGCTCCATGCCAGGGCAGATCCGGGATCAACAGTCGAAAGCGCGGGCTCAGCAATGGGGCCAGATCCACCCAGTTCTTCGCCGCGCCACCGAGACCGTGGATCAGGACAATCGGGGGCCCGGCGCCGCCGACGAGATAAGAACGTTCGCTACCAGACACCCACCGACGCTCGAACTGTTTACGAAAGGTTGCCTCTGACATCCGCTCCCACTATTGTGCAGATATGACGAGGCAAGGGTTCCTGAAGTGACGGGCTTCCAAACAGCCTCGCCAATCTCGTTCAAAGAACCCGCCCATGCGCATGCTCGGCGGGTTCGCTGCTTCTGGGGAAAGGAGCGTCATGTCTAACCACCTCACGCCCGACGAACTATCCGAGGCGTTCGACGTCGAACGAAGCGAGGTTATTGACGTCTGCATTCGCGAGGCGATACCAATCTTGCACGGCCGCGTCGACAAGACTCTTTTTGCCGCCCACCTCCAGGCCAGCGCTCTACAGGAGGCAAGCTAGCTAGGTACTCGGCCGGCGGCCCGACCGGCGGCTCGCCTCACTTGCTCGTCGCCGCTTTCTTCTTTCGAGGCGACTTCTTTTTCGTGGCTTTGGGCTGCGTCTTCTTGGCGCGCTCGAGGCTCTCCTTGAGAGCGTCCATTATGTCGACCACCGGCGCCGCCGTTTCGACGTCTTCGGCCACGACGATGTCCTCGCCCGCGCGTTTGGCTTCGAGCATTGCCTTGACTCGCGTGCGGTGCTCGTTGACGAAAGCGTTGGGATCGAACGGACCGGCGAGACTTTCCACAAGTTGGCGTGCCATCGCCAGCTCGGCGTCGTTGGTTTCGACACTGCCGACCGCTGCTTGAATCTCCTCAGAGGAACGAACGTCCTCAGCGAAATAGAGCGTCTCAAGAACGAGTGCTCCATCGATGGGTCGCACCAGACACAGGTTTTCCTTGCTCCAGAGAACGAACCTTCCAACAGCCGCCATTCCCGTATCGCGCAGCGCCTCAAGCAGCAACACGTAGGGCCTTCTGGCGACCTCATCGTCTGACGGCGCAAGATAGTAGGCGCGATCGAAGTAGAGCGGATCGACCTCCGCGAGTTCAACGAACTGAATCAAATCGATCGACCGCGATCGCTCCGCCGCGATGGCGTCCATGTCCGAGTCCTCCACGATAACGAACTGCCCCTTGGTGAACTCCCAACCCTTGACGAGCTCATCTGGTGTCACGTCGCGATCGTGAACCGGGCAGTAGCGCTTCTGCTTGATCGGAGTCCCGCACTCCCGATGCAAGGTGCGGAAGCTCACATCCTGGCGCTGCTGTGCCACAGCAAGCCCCACCGGGATGGTGACGAGGCCAAACGAGAGTGAGCCTTTCCAGATAGATCGCATCTGCTTCAGAGCGTACTTCGGTGTGGCACCAGATTCAGCGTCGACAGTCCGTTCCCTGCCACACACGACGCAACAGTTGCAGGGTTTCGTACCTACAGGCGCCGGGCGCCGACCCAGGTTGCGGCATACCATGAGTCGTTCAGGCTCGAAATCTTCACTACGTCGCCGGTATGCGGCGAGTGGATGAACTGATCGTTGCCGATGTATATGCCGTTGTGACCGAGCCCGTTGAAGTAGACGAGGTCACCCGGTTGCAGAGCGCCGCGAGACACGGGAGTGCCGTAGGTGTATTGCGTTGCAGCGTGGTGTGGAAGGCTCACACCGTGTTGCGCGAAGACGTACATGATGAAACCGGAGCAGTCGAACCCGCCAGACGGTGACGAACCGCCCCATACGTAGGGGATCCCGAGAAGCGTCATTGCAGTCCCGACTACGCCGGTGTAT
>JAUXJK010000314.1 GCA_030624785.1 Actinomycetes bacterium | reverse complement strand
GCGGTCGGCACCTCGTGGTGCCCTCTCAGCCTCCGGCGAGAGACTCCCGTTGCCCGAAGAATACCCTGACGGCATCGTCGAGGGCCGACTCGCTAGCGCTTCCGCTCAGCGCCCCAGGAAGTCGGCGTCGCGCTTCTCGATAAAGGCGGTCATCCCTTCCTTCTGATCCTCGGTCGCGAAGAGCATCGAGAAGAGACGCGCCTCGGTTTCGAGGCCTCCCTTGTGGTCGCCTTGCAGTGCCAGACTCGTCGCCTCCTTCGCGTACGCCATCGCGATCGGGCTCTTCGTCGTCAGTCCAGCTGCGAGCTCGAGCGCCGCATCGAGCAGCTCGTCGGGCTCGTACACGTGGTTGACGAGACCGCGAGACTCGGCCTCCGCGGCGCCGACGATCCTGCCGCTGAAGATGAGCTCCTTCGCAAAGCCGAGCGACGTCGTACGGGCGAGCCTGACCGTGCCTCCCCAGCCGGGAATGATCCCGAGATTGACCTCAGGCTGCCCGAATTTCGCGTCTGTCGACGCGAGCCGGATGTCGCACGCAAGCGCCAGCTCACAGCCGCCGCCCAGCGCGAAGCCGTTGACCGCCGCAACGGTCGGTTTCGGCATCGTCTCGAGCATCGATCCGACCCTGTGGCCGAGGGCTCCCCACTCCCGCGCAGCAAGCACCTCCAGGTCACGCATGTACTTGATGTCGGCACCTGCGATGAACGCCTTCTCGCCGGCGCCCGTCAGAACGATGGCGCGAACCGCGTCGTCGCTCCGGAGAGAGTCGACCGCATCATGCAGGTCCTCGAGATGGGCAACATCAAGAGCGTTCAGCGCTTCAGGACGATTGACGGTGACGAGAGCGGTCGCCTCGCGGCGCTCGATGTCGATAGGCATTGCGGCTCCTCTCTCGCCGAGCATGTCGTGGCGGATCAGGGCCTTCAGCCCTGCCCCGGACACCCCTCGAGACCCTGGTCAGGCGGCGAGCTTCTCGTTCAGAAACGTGATGATCTCGGACATGGATGCACCGGGTGTGAACACACCCGCGACGCCATCGCGCTCAAGCTGCTCGGCGTCGTCGCGCGGAATTGTGCCGCCAACGAGGACGAGCACGTCGTCAGCCTCATGGCTGCGGAGCCCGTCGACTACTTTCGGCACGAGCGTCATGTGAGCGCCCGAGAGGATGGAGATCCCGATCGCGTCAGCGTCTTCGTCGACGGCCGCTGCCACCACTTGCTCAGGCGTCTGATGCAGACCGGTGTAGATGACCTCCATGCCTGCGTCTCGTAGCGCACGGGCGATAACTTTCGCTCCGCGATCGTGGCCATCCAGGCCGATCTTGGCGATTACGATGCGATGTGGCTTGTTCACGCGCGCAGTATACGTAGATGCTTCTTGACGTCATCGGCTGCTCACCCGCCTGGCCAAACCCTGGTCAGGCGCACGCTGGCTACCTCGTAACGGCCTCTTCCGGCGAGCGGCTCCTGCTCGACTGCGGCCCCGGCGTCCTGTCGAGGTTGCGAAAGCGAGAGCGCCTCCCGATCGACGCGATCGCTATCACCCACCTCCACCTCGACCACTGGGGAGACCTCGTGCCATGGTGCTGGCTTCGGGGTCCAGACGCACAGCGGGGAGCGTTGCGCCCCGAGCTGTGGCTTCCGCCCGGCGGGCTCGCGTCCCTCGACAGGTTCGCCGCCCTGTTCGGGAGTGACCGCATGTTCGAGCGGACCTTCGTGGTGAAGGAATACTCGCCCGGGGAGCCCTTTACGACGGCCGGCTGCCAGGTAGAGGCGATTCCGGTCGCCCACTACGATGTGCAGAGCTTCGGGTTCCGTGTGGTGGACGATGCTGTTCTCAGCTACTCAGGCGACAGCGCGCCGTGCGAGGCTCTCGGCGAGCTCGCCGAGAGCGCAGACCTCTTCCTCTGCGAGGCGACGCTTTCGAAGGCGTCTGACGACAGCGAGCCACGGGGTCATCTGACCGCAGAGGAGGCCGGTGAGGCGGCCGGGACTGCGCGGTTGTTACTGGTCCACCGTCCGGCGGAACTCGGCGCAGCTGCCGGCGCCGAGCTCGCAGTCCCCGACCTGCACATCGAGCTTTAGACAGCCGGTTGGAGGAGTCGGTCGGGCGGCCGATAACGACTGGAAGCATGAGCAACCCTCCGTGCCTGTTCTGTACGACGCCACTTCGGCACACGGTTGTCGATCTCGGCATGTCGCCGCTCTGCGAGAGCTTCCTCACCGGGGACGCCCTCAACGAGATGGAGCCGTTCTACCCATTGAAGCTACGGGTCTGCGAGAGTTGCTTCCTCGTTCTGATTGAGGAGTACGTCTCACCCGAGGAGATCTTCACGGAGTACGCGTACTTCTCGGGCTACTCCGATTCGTGGGTCGAGCACGCCCGGCAGTACGTCGAGATGGTTGTCGAGCGATTCAGGATCACGACCGACCATCTGGTCGTGGAGCTTGCCTCAAACGACGGGTACCTCCTTCAACACTTCGTCGAACGCGGACACGAGCCGCTCGGGATCGAGCCGGCGAAGAACATCGCCGAGGCGGCCAACGCCGCTGGCATCCGAACACTGCCCGAGTTCTTCGGTCGGGCCCTCGCCGAGCGTCTCGTCGCGGACAGTGGCCCGGCGAGGCTCGTCATTGCCAACAACGTGCTCGCGCAGGTCCCGAACATCAACGACTTCGTCGGCGGCATCGCGACACTGCTCGCGCCCAACGGCGTTGCGACTATCGAGTTTCCCCATCTCGAGAAGCTGTTCGCAGAGAATCAGTTCGACACGATCTACCACGAGCATTTCTTCTATTTCTCGTTCCTGACCGCGCGTGAGGTTTTCGAGGCTCACGGTCTCGAGCTGTTCGACGTAGAGGAACTCAGCACGCACGGCGGCTCATTGCGCATCTACGCGCAGCGCCGAGACGAAGGGGCCGAGCCGGTAGCCGCAGGTGTCCACCGATTGCTGGAGCGCGAGGAGGCCGCGGGGCTGCGAACGCTGCCCGCGTACAGCGCCTTCGGAGAGCAGGTGGAGCGGACAAAGCGTGAGCTCCTGGCGTTCCTCATTCGCTGCCGCGCTGAAGGAAAGTCGATCGTCGGATACGGCGCGCCGGGCAAGGGCAACACGTTGCTCAACTACTGCGGCATTCGCACGGACTTCATCGAGTTCACGGTCGATCGCAACCCGTACAAGCATGGACGGTTTCTGCCCGGAACGCACATTCCGATCAAACCGGTGGAAGCGCTTGCCGAGAGGCGACCGGACGT
>JAUXJK010000341.1 GCA_030624785.1 Actinomycetes bacterium | reverse complement strand
GCCCGATCATTGCCCCGCAGCCGCTCACAAGCTCATCGCCCGACGTGTTGGAGCCGCCGAGTTCGGATCATTGGTTCGGCACAGATGCGAGCGGCTTTGACGTCTTCTCGCGCGTTATCGCAGCGCCGCGCGTTGACGTGACGATTGCGCTCGCCGCGACGTTCCTCTCTCTGATCCTCGGGTCGTTCGTCGGTCTGATCATCAGCTTCTCCCGCGGCTGGGTCGGCAACTTATCGATGCGCTTCGTCGATGTCGCGCAGGCCTTCCCATTATTCGTGCTCGCGATCATCATCGTAATCGGCATGGGGCGAAGTACGGTCAACATCATCGTCGTGATCGCGCTTCTGAACGTCCCGATCTTCTTGAAGCTGATCCGAACAGAGGTGTTGTCGTTGCGGGAGCGAGTCTTCGTTGAATCGGCTCGAGCGGGCGGTGATAATGGTCTCTCGATTGCGCTCCGTCACGTCCTTCCGAACGCACTATCGCCAGGCTTCGCCCAGGCTTCGATCACCATGGGGTACTCGATCATCATCGCGGCAGGCCTCTCATTCATCGGTGCGGGCGTGCAGCCCCCCACGGCCGAGTGGGGCTCGATGATTGCCGCCGGCGCCAACGGCATTCAGATCGGCCAATGGTGGCCGTCGCTGTTCCCGGGCATTGCAATGTCACTCACGGTGTTCGGTTTCGCGGTCGTTGGCGAGACAGTCCAAGCCGTACTGATGCGGAAGACCCTCTGATGGCGCTTCTCGAGGTCGACAACCTCAGCATCGAGTACATCAGTCTCGACAGTCGAAACCTGGCGGTCAATGACTTCTCGTTCTCCTGTGACGCCGGTGAGGTCGGCGGGATCGTTGGAGAGAGCGGTAGCGGCAAGTCCACGGCAATACTGGGCATCCTTGGCCTGACGCGACCTGGCGCGCACATCGTCTCCGGAAACGTCCGTCTCGATGACCGAGAGCTGCTCGGGCTGAGTGATAGCGAGTGGGGTGCGATACGTGGTGATGAGATCGGTCTGATCACGCAGAATCCGCGTGGCTCCCTGAACCCGGTGCTTCGCGTCGGTCAGCAGATCGCCGCCGTCTACAGGGCTCACAATCCCGACGTGTCAAAGGATCAGGCGCGCGATCGCGCGCAGGAGCTGCTCGAGATGGTCGGAATCAACGACCCGGGGCGACGGTTGGACTCCTTTCCTCACGAGCTCTCGGGCGGCATGGCACAGCGCGTCCTGATCGCGATGTCGCTCTCGTGCACGCCAAAGCTGCTGCTCGCAGATGAGCCGACGAGTGGCCTCGACGTCACCGTGCAGGCGCAGGTGCTCGACGATCTGCGTGACGCCGCGCTCGCCGTCGGCTCGAGCATGGTTCTCGTGACCCAGGACCTTGGAATCGTTGCGAACTATTGCGATCGCATCTATCAGCTGCATGCCGGTGAGTCTGTCGAGCAGGCACCGACGTCCGAGTTCTTCAAGCGGCCGGCACATCCAGCAAGCGCGGCATTGTTGATGGCGGGTCGCGGAGCGGAAGCCGAGCGCTTCAAACTCCATGGCTTTCCAGTCGACGGGCGCCGGCTCCCAGAGGGCTGCTGGTTGCATCAGCGCTGCCCATTCGTGGATGAAGCAGCCGGTTGTACGACGAACCATCCGGACTTGATCCAGGTTGGGCCCGACCACGTGAGCCGGTGCTTCCGACACGACGAGGTACAGAGCGTGATGGAACGGTTGCTTCGCGGCGAGGCCATCGAGGCCGATGTGGCGACAACTGCGGAAGGAGGTGGCGACGGTGAGTGACGGCAACGGTGCGACCGACACGCCACTTCTCGAGGTCAAGAGCCTCGTCAAGCAGTTCTCGATTCCCGGCACCAAAGCTGTCGTCCACGCGTGCTCAGACGTCACGCTGACGATCAGACGGGGAGAGACTCTCGGCATCATCGGTGAGAGCGGTAGCGGGAAGACCACGCTCGGACGTTGCGTCCTACGGCTGCTTGAGCCGACCAGCGGGCAGGTGCTCTTCGAAGGCCGTGACCTCACATTGCTCAATCGCAAGGCGATGCGGAAGCTGCGAACAGATGTCCAGATCGTGTTTCAGGAGCCTTTCGACTCGCTGAATCCGCAGATGACCGTCGGACGTCAGGTCGGCGAGCCGCTCCGCATCCATACCGATCTCGGCAAGTCGGCGCGCAAGACTCGCGTGCTCGAGTTGCTTGAACTCGTCGGCCTGCCGCCGAGCACCTATGACGGGTTGCCGCGGCAACTTTCCCCGGGCGCCCTGCAGCGAGCTTCGATCGCCCGCGCCATGTCGACGGATCCGAAGCTGATCGTGCTCGACGAGCCAACGTCAGCGCTCGCGCCAGAGGCGGAAGCCGAGGTGATCCGGCTACTGAAGCGGATCCAGGACGAAACCGGGATCGCCTACATCTTCATCTCACACGATCTGTCTCTGGTCGGCGAGATCTGCGACAGCGTGGCGATCATGTACCTGAGCCAGGTCATCGAGTCGGGCACAAGAGATCAGGTATTCGGCAACCCGCGCCATCCGTACAGCCGGGCGCTGCTTGCATCTGTGCTCCTGCCTGACCCGAGCAAGCGTCGCGACGACGCGGCTCGTGCCGAGCGCCTCGAGGGCGAGATCCCTAGCCCGATCGACCTTCCAGCTGGTTGCTACCTCGCTTCGCGATGTCACTTTGTACGCGATCGATGCGAGACCGAGCCGCAGCAACTTCTCAGCGCGGGCGAGGATGGACACGACGCTCGATGTTGGCGCGTCGCTGAGAACGATCTCAAGAACGAGGAGATCGAAAGGCTTCGCGCCGAACGCCGCACGGACGCGGCCGACGCGAGCGCGTGAGTTCCGCCTCCACGGAGCAGGGTCTGGGCGGCTCAATGGCCGCAATCGACTGGGCGACCATGGAGCGATGGGATCGGTCCTACGACCTCCACGCCGTCCAGGCACAAGACGAGTTCTCCTACGTTCCGATCG
>JAUXJK010000168.1 GCA_030624785.1 Actinomycetes bacterium | reverse complement strand
CTTCTGAGCCTCTGGCCGGGGCTCAACTACGGCGAGGCGGAAGTCTTCGCCGAGAGCGTGATGCAACAGTTCCACGCGAGCTGATCGGCGCACCAACCCAAACTCGAGCCGTAATCGTTAGTTCATTCCTCGCTCACGAGGCCACCGCCCCGGACCAACGAGCGTATCGATTCGACCGGGTAGGCCCGCTCCAGACGTTCCGCCTCTCGAGCAACCTCCGCCTCGAGATCTGCTCCGCACTCTCGTGCCTCGCGTCGCCACTCATCGAGGTAGGCATCCATCTCCGCCAGCCCTGCCTTCATCGCGGCCGCATCGATCGCCTTCTGAAACCGATCGGTCAGCTGGACGCGCGCGCTCGAATCTCCGTCGCTCGCCACAACCTGAGCCGGAATATCGCGCCAGAAAATGACAGTGAGCTCGGGCACCGAGGTCAACGAGTCGCAATCCGTTCGAGGGCCGGTTGAAGCCCTCCGAGGCCGGTCCAGTGGCGCTCATACTGAAGCCCCAACAGCTCGGCCGCGGCCCGGGCATCGCGCTCCAGCGTTGGTTCATCGCTTTGCGCAAGGTAGATCAACTTTCGGTAGTTGCGAAATATTTCGTCTACCAACTCTGGATGTCGGTCGATGCCTAACGGACGCACAACGAGCGCGTGGAAATGTCGTGCGAGAAAATCCGTGAGGTAGTAGGTGCCCGGCTCAGCGTCGTGCATGGCCTGCCACCGCTCAATGCCAGCGAAGAACGCGTAACAATGAGCACCAGGCAGGCGCTCCACGCCGTGCTTGGCGAGAACTCTGTCCAGTTCGCCCGCTGTTCCACAGTCTGCATAGGCCACGAACACTCTCTCGTAGCGGGAGCCGAGTTCGTGCAGCTTTGCATCGACGGCCCCCGAGATCTCCCGCGGCGTCGAGTGAAGAGACGCCGGCAGGCAGCGGACGTCGACGTGGCTCCACCCGTTGAGCTCCAGGACGGCGAGCACCTCGCGCGCGATCGCTCCGCACGCAAGCACGAGCGTGTTCGGATCTGCAGAAGACTCGGGCACCAGTTCGCGTTCGACGAGCGAGCTCACGTGAGCTCCGTTCTAGGCTGGGAAGGCAAGTTGGTCAATGAATCGGTCGTTGAAGTCCTCGCGGTCGGAGAGCTCGACGTACTCGACATCGTCAAGCATGGCGCTCGCCGCGTGACGCTCCTGCAGCGAGAGGAGCGCCATCTTCGCACCTTCCCCGGCCACGTTTCCGGCGGAGATGATTCTCGGTAGCGGTAGCTTCGGCACGAGGCCAATCCGAATCGCGTTCGCGGGCGACAGGTAGGAGCCGAACGACCCTGCGAGCAAGACCTGCTGGATCTCGGACACGTCAATGCCGAGTTCCTCGACGAGGATCTGCCAACCGGTCGCGATCGATGCTTTCGCAAACTGAAGCTCGCGAATATCGCGTTGCGAGAGGTACACGGCGGCCGCAGGCTCATCGACATTGCCGTGGAGCACGAACACCCTCTCGTCGGTGTCAAGCGAGACAAGTCGCGTCGCAAGCTCGGGAAAGCGCTCAGAGGCCAGATCGCCATCGATAAAACGACCCGAGGCATCAACGAGACCTGCCGCAACGAGCTCTGCGGCGGCGTCAACGAGTCCAGAGCCGCAGATACCAAGTGGATCCACGTTGCCGATTACGTCGAGCTCGACCTGATCGTCGCGCACTCGCACGGCCTCGATGGCCCCATCAGCGGCGCGCATGCCGCACTTGATCTGTGCGGCTTCGAACGCCGGCCCCGCCGGTGCGGCGGTACTCACAAGCCGCTCGGCCGATCCAAGCGCGATCTCGCAGTTGGTGCCGACGTCAATGAACAGCCGCAGGCGACGGTCTCTAGTCATGCCGGTTGCGAGCAGGCCAGCGACGATGTCACCGCCCACGTATGCACCGAGCGCTGGCAACAACGTCGCCCGAGCACGTGGATGGAGATCGAGACCCAGCTCCCCTGCGGGAAGGTCTGGGTAGCGTCGTGTCGCCGGTATGAATGGAGCAACGCCCACGGGCTCCGGATCGATCCCGAGTGCCAGTTGAGTCATGGTCACGTTTCCCGCGATAGCGACTTCGTAGACCTTCCCAGGATCGACGCCGCCCTCAGCGCACACCTCCGCTGCAAGCTCCTGGAGAGTGAGCGCGGACGCCTCCCGCAGCCGCTCGAGCGTGCCAGGATCGAGCATCGCGGCCGAGATCCTCGAGATCACGTCGGCGCCGTAGGGCTGCTGACGGTTGAGCTTCGATGCCACCGCTACTGGCGTGCCAGTGCTCAGATCGAGGAGCGTTGCGACGACGGTCGTCGTACCTAGATCGAACGCGATGGCATGGAGGCTATCGCTGGTATCGCCTGGTTCCACGTCAATCAACAGATCGTCGACGACGACGCAGGTGACTTTGAAATGTGCGTCCCGCAGCACTCGCGGGAGTTGACGCAACACGCCGGCCTCAACGCTCAATGCCAGGTCATCGAGCGCGTCCTCGATTCGTTCGAGATCTGTGCGCTGATCGCGCAGAGACGGTTCGGCGAGCTCCACGTATCGCTTCTGAAGAGCCGGCCGTAGGATGACCTGCCGACCGACACCCACGGTCGCCGCTTTGGGGCGAGTCACGAGCGGCGGTACCTCGACCTCGAGGTCGGTGTAGGCCAGGGCGCGGCAGGCGAGCCGCCAGCCGTCGGCGACCTCCTCCTTCCCGTACGCGGCCAGATCGAGCTCACTTGGCGGGGCATCGCCAGCGAGAACGCGCACTCGACACTTCTTGCATGTTCCGTGGCCACCACACGTCGAGTCGATGGCGACTCCGTTCCAGGACGCGGCGTCGAAGATCGTTACGCCCGGTGGTACGCGCACCGCGGTTCCGGACGGTTGAAAACGGAGCGCCACGCGCGCGCTGCCCGCAGGCAGGCCGTCGCCGACATTCGGGAGGTCGAGCGTTGAACTCATGAAACGGCGGCCTGTGCCTCTCGGTGAGCCGCGATCCATTTGGTGCCCCACTCGTCTCGGCTGAGAAGCAGATCGGCCGCGCGACATGCCTCGACGATTTGCGGCGTGCGCGCATCCATGATTGCGCTCGTCAAGCCGGCCCGGGAGGCGACTGCGAGAAATGCGGCGTTCAGAGCGTGCCTTCCCGGCAAACCGAACGAGATGTTGGAGCCCCCCAAGGTCATGTTCAGATCGAACTGGTCTCGGATTCCCTCAATTGTCTCGAGCGTATTGACGACCGCCTGTGGATCGGCTCCTACCGTCATTGCGAGTGGATCGATGACGATGTCCTCGATTGGGATCGCGTACTCACCGCACGCGATGTCTATGAGCTGAGCGCAGATCTCGATGCGCGCCGCGGCGGTCTCAGGAATCCCCGTTTCATCGTTGGTAAGACAGATGATCGCGGCGCCGTGCTTCTTGACGAGCGGCAAGATCCGATCGAGCCGCTCGCGCTCGCATGTGACCGAGTTCACGAGCGCCTTGCCCTGGTAGGCCTCGAGTCCAGCCTCGAGAGCCTCCACGACCGACGAGTCGATGCAGATCGGAAGATCCGTGTGCTCCTGAACGAGCTCGATCGCCTCGGCAAGCAACTCCGCCTCGTCGACAAACGGGATACCCATGTTGACGTCGAGCATGTGAGCACCGCCCGCTACCTGCTCCTCGACGTCGACGACGATCTGCGAAAGATCGCCCGCCCGCAGGTCCTCTCCGAACGCTTTTCGGCCGGTTGGATTTATCCGTTCACCGATGATGCAGAACGGTTGGTCGGGCCCAATTACAACCTCTTTAGACTGCGAGCGGACTACGGTATGCATCGGTGTATCTCTCCTCTCTATTGGCAATGCCGAGGTCTTCGAAAAGTCGAGTGAGTGTGCCGTCGTGGCGAAAGTCCGTGATGTGAAGCCCTCGAACGCCGGGTAGAGCGAGCGCCTCTTGCGCCTGCTGCAGCGCGAGCGCGTACGCCGCCTCCGACTGGTTTGAGGCGGTCTCAATTCGGGCGAGAGTCTCGGGCGGAACGGAGACACCGGGTACTTTCTCGTCGATGAAGCGAAGTGCACTCGCACTTCGCAGCAGCGCGATGGTCGGCAGGATTGCCGCCGGCTGAGATACCCCCATGCGCTCGAGTGCGGCAACAAATGTCTCGAGTCGCTCTGGATGGAAGCAGATCTGCAGTCGGAGGAAGCGGGCACCCGCAGCTACGTTTGTTGCAGCTCGATCAGCCCGGAATTCGAACGGGGGAGCCGCCGGGTTCTCAACCGCACCGACCAGGAGACTCAATGCCTTACCCGTGCTGCGCCCGGAGAGGTAGTGGCCCTTTCCTAGCCCGTCGGCAACCGAGACGAGCTGCGGGCCGTCAAGATCGAACACCCGCCTCGCCTCGGGCTCGTCCCCGGCGGTAACGTCGTCGCCCGTGAGACAACACACGTTCTCGATTCCGTGTAGCGCCGCGCCAACGATGTCGGCCTGACACGCGAGCCTGTTCTTGTCACGACACACGACCTGAAGAATCGGTTCGAACCCGGCCTGAGCAATCGCGATCGCCACAGCAACGTTCGACGCGTGCGCACGCGCCGTCGGATTGTCAGTGGCGTTGATGGCGTCGACCCACTCCCCCAGCTCCGCGATGCGCTCGCCGAACTCAGCAAGGCTGCCGCCGTTCATTGTCGGAGCCTCGCCGGTGACGATCACCCGATCTCCTGCTTCGACGAGCTCACGTAGGTCGCTCATACGTCGTCCGAACTGGACTGTCCGTTCTCCACGAGCCACCCCTGAGGAACGTCACGATCGCGGCGCGAAAGCAGGTTTAGCCAGGCGGATGTGCCCCTGAGCCGATTGTCGATCGGAGGCCGCAGATCGCCGAAGTGCGCTCGCCAGGAGCCCGGTAGCAGCGGCCAGTTCCGAGCTCGGTTCTCGGCCTTGAGCCATACGCATCGCATGTCAGGCTTCACCTCGCACGATCCGTCTTCCCGAACGCCACCGCACGGTCCATTGCGCAGTGTTTTCGGGCAGTTCATGGGACACGTCATCCCGGTCTCGTGCAGCACACATTGCCCGCACATCTGGCAGCCGAACATCGGCTTCTTCACGCCGTGTTCGAGTATCGCGATGAGCTTCACCGACAGTCCAATTACGCTGTGGTGAGTGCTCGGCGCTTCTCGACGAGCTCTTTCGCGAGCCTGGTTGCCTCAGCGGCATCGGGCGCGTAGCCGTCCGCACCGACAACGTCCGCGTACTCCTGCGTCACCGGTGCCCCACCCACCATCACGATGACGTCG
>JAUXJK010000027.1 GCA_030624785.1 Actinomycetes bacterium | reverse complement strand
TGCGGGAGGCGGCCGGCGGCCGCATCGCGGACGTATTTCACGAAACGATCCAGCACGTGCACCGCGGCTCGGTTCTCCGTGCGACCGAGCACGCTCGATCGATCGGCGCCGATGGCATCGTCACGTTGGGCGGAGGCACCCCCAACGACACGGGGAAGGCCGTCCTTCTCGCATTGGCCGAAGACATCGATAGCCCTGACGCGTTCGATCCGAGTCGGATCAAGTTCGAGTATCCCGCTACGGTCGAACTTCCACCCGTCAAGGGAGAGACCGTTCCGCTTATCGCCGTCTCGACAACCCTGTCGGCCGGCGAGTTCACGCACTTCATCGGGATCACAGACGAGGTGCGCAAGGTCAAGGATCTCTACATCGACAAGAAGCTTGCGGGCAAGGCTGTCTTCCTCGATCCCGAGCTAACACTCGAGACGCCAATGTGGCTCTGGCTATCAACCGGCATGCGGTCGGTCGATCACTGCGTCGAAGCGATCTGCTCGACGAATGCGCATCCGTTCACCGACGCGCTCGCCGCACGGGCACTGACGATGCTCAACCGCTACCTCCGTGAGTGCAAGGACGACCCGTCAGATCTGGTTGCTCGAACCCAGGCCCATATCGCGGCGTGGATGTCCGTCTGCGGGCTCGCAAACGTCACGCTCGGTCTCAGCCACGGGATCGGTCATCAGCTCGGCGCACGCAACGATGTTCCGCACGGTCACACCTCGTGTGTGATGTTGCATCCCACCATGGAGTTCAACCAGGATCACGTCTGCGATCGACAGGTTTGGATCGCTGAAGCCATGGGCGTAGACGTTCGCTCGCTCAGCGTCGAAGAGGCGAGCGAGGCTGGGCGTACAGCGATTCTTGCACTCGTGAGGGACCTCGAGCAGCCTCAGCGGCTTCGTGATGTCGGCGTCGAACAAGCCGACTTCCCGGCGATCGCTAAGGACGCGCTCGAAGACATCATCGTGGCGACGAATCCTCGGCCCGTCAGCTCACCCGACGAGATAATCGAACTGCTGCAGAGCGCCTACTAGGCGGCTTGCCACGACCGCTCGGCGAGCGGGGGCCCGTCTTCGCGGCCAAGTTCGTCCGTGTTCCATAGCTCGATCAGGGCGTCGACGACCTCGGTTGCGAACTCTGTACCGGCCGCACTCACGAACGCCCCGAGGGCCTCGACAGGCTTCTCACCACGGCCATGGCTACGCGCGTTCGCGACCGCGTCCCATCTGTTGGCGACCGCAATAATCAATGCGCCGTCGGGAATCTTTGACCCAGCCAGTCCATCCGGGTATCCCGTTCCATCCCAGCGTTCATGGTGGTGACGAACCCAGCCGGTCTGTTCTTCGCTCATCGCGTCCTCGACGATCGCGGCTCCCAGAGCCGCATGAGCGCGCAGTGCAGCAAGATCAACACCTTCGAGTTCCTCACGTTTCTCGAGCAACCACGTGGGAACACCAACCTTCCCAACATCGTGGACGGAAGCGGCCTCGCGGAGCGCCACGACGCGCTCGGGCGCCCACCCGAGTTTCCCGGCGAGTTTCGCCACGAGGTCGCCGACACGCTCGGAGTGCGTCCACGATCCGGGACGCGGGCTATCGAGAGAACGCGCGAGTGACTGAATGGCCTGCAAGCGTCGATCTCGATCGAAGCGGGCAAGCTTGCTGTTGTCTGCGTCGTCGCCCACGACCTCGGAAGGGCGATACAGAACGATCCGATTTCTCCCGCGCCGCTTGGCTTCGTACAAGGCCGTATCCGACAGTCGATAGAGATCTTCAGCATTGCCGTTGGTCTCGACCGAGTCGCAGATCCCAACCGAGAACGTACGCCCTTCGATCGGTCCAAGCGACTCGTCAGCGCAGATGCCGCGCGCTCGCTCGACGGCTCGCAGCGCCTCTCGCCCACCTGTCTCTGGCATCAACCAGGCGAACTCTTCTCCACCAACGCGCGCAACGATGTCGCTACTTCGACTGAAGCTCTGGAGAAACGTCGCAAACGAGACCAGGACTTCGTCTCCAACGTGGTGGCCGAGCGCGTCGTTGACCTCCTTGAAGTTGTCGAGGTCGATCATCGCCAGCGTCATCGCGCGGCCATAGCGTCGGGCACGCTCCACCTCGGCATCGAGGCGCGCAAAGAACGCTCCGTGGTTCATCAGCCCCGTCAACGAGTCGGTCGCGGCCATTGCCTCCAGCGTCTGCAGCCGCTGCTCGTTGGCAAGACCGAGCTCGACAACCCCCGCGAACTCGGCGAGAAGGTCTTCTTGCTCAATGGCAGCATCATCAGCGCCAGCATGAGCAACGAGAGCGCCCCACGTAGTCGCGCCATCCATGATGGGCACTGCGACGGTGGCCCGAAGCCCCAGCGTGTACCTGCCTCTCGCGATGCCCTCAGACGTCTTCGAGTACATGACTCGCCGACTGCTCGCTTCGGTGCGAACGAGCTCCTCGGCGAGCGTCGGCGCGAGAGTGACTCTGCCGCCACTCTCAACCAGCGGCTCGAGAGCGCGTTTGCGGGCCGAGCCCCCAATGGTCGTCGCTAGCTCACTATCGAATCGCACGACGGCAACGGCCGGGAGCTCAAGAACGTCGGTCGCCTCTTGTGAGACGCGCAAGGCAACCTCCGCAAGCGACGCGTTGGCGGCGACGATGGTCACGACCCTTCGGAGCGCCGCCTCGTGGGAGTGCAGCGCAGCAAGGTCACGGGACAGAGCGCTCGAATCTCGGGAGTTCTCGAAACTCACTAGACACTTGATCGGCATCTGAGCGCCCTAGCAGCAGCTTCAGAGCTCACTTGCACGGTCAGAGGTGTGCGAAACGTCTGAGATCTTGGTTGGAACGCCTTGCTGCGTGGCGGTGATCACCCCTTTTGGGGGAGTGCTCGTCACTCCGAAAATGCCGACTACCCCAAGCGAGGGATGCCGATCCCACATTTCGGGGCTTGGAGCGAGCGCATTGTTCCCCAAGGCTGTGGAAACCATCCAAAACGCGAGGGCAAGGAGATTTTCACCATGCGACGTTCAGCCAGAAAGCCACTGAAGATTGGCTTACTGTTCGTGCTCGTGGCCACCGCCGCCATTTCCGCGACCGCATTCACCGCGGCCAACACAGTGCCCGCATCCAACGCGGGTGACGGATCGGCAGTAATTAGTGGTTACACGATCACGGCAGTCGGCTACACAATAAACGCGACTAACCCGCAAAACTTAGATGCCGTGAACTTCACCATCTCCCCGGCAACCGCGGGCACGGTACGAGCTCAGGTCCAGAACGCTGGATCTTGGTACAACTGCACCAACACGGCCGGAGCAGTCTCCTGCGCGACCACCGCGCCGCAGGCAACGGTCTTGGCAGCTGATCAGCTCACCGTGGTCGCAACCGACTAGCCACACGAGACAACACTCGGCCCGAGAGGCCGGGCGGCGACAGCCGCCCGGCCGCGCGCCGACGGAGGCCCGTATATGCGACCGCGCTCCACCGCTCTGAGAACACTCGGAGCAATAATTGGCGTTGGACTCCTGGCATTTGCGTGGGTCAATTTCGGGCCGACGCAGCTCGCCGGCCCGGCAACATATGCCCTGATCCAGGGAAATAGCATGGAGCCCCAGCTCTATCAGGGCGACCTCGCGGTCATCCGCAGCAAAAGCGGATACGAGGTTGGCGATGTCGTCGCCTACCACAGTTCTCAACTCGATCGACTCGTTCTACACCGGATCGTCGATCGCGATGGCGCCGAGTTCGTCCTTCAGGGTGACAACAACGACTTCATTGATTCGGCACAACCATCCACCGATCAGATCGTCGGCGAGCTGTCACTCAAGATCCCGAAGGCCGGGGCGCTTGTGGGTCGCCTGCGCGGGCCCGTAGGGATCGTAATCCTGCTCGGCCTCGCCGGCTTCGTGCTTAGAGCAGGCCGTGGCTCAGGGCGCCGCGCCTTCGGCAGGAAGAAGCCTGCAGGGGAGGCTGGAGATACGGAGACAATTGATGCGACGCTTACGCAGACGCAAGGGCGGGGTACACGCCGCGCAATCCCGCAGCACCACCTGCAGACCCTCCTGGGGATCGCGGGCGGCGCGGTCGTTGTGCTGGCGCTCGTGGCGGCAGTGGCCCACTCGCGCCCGACCGTTGAGACGGCCGTCGTCCCCGATCTGTATCAGCAGAGTGGGACATTCTCCTACTCGGCCGATGTCTCTGAAAGTCCTGCATATGACTCACTGACCGCATCAGACGGCGACGCCATCTTCACCTCGCTGGCCAACATCGTCGACTTCACCTTCGACTATGCATTCTCGAGCGACGACCCGCACACCGTGGCGGGCACCGCCGCGCTGTACGCCAAGCTCACGGACGGCGAAGGGCTCGAGCGCACGTTTCGGCTCTCTGAACCGCAGGAGTTCGGAAGCGACAGAGCGACCGTGAGCGGCTGGTTGAGCCTGGCCAAACTCCAACGATTGATATTGCAGATTCAGGAGGCGACCGGCGCCGTTAGCAGCCGCTACTTCGTCACCGTCCTACCCCAGGTCGACGTCTCCGGAACTGTCGGCGAAACAGCGATCACCGACGAGTTCTCACCGTCGCTGGTCTTCAGCCTCGATCCAACACGGCTCGCTCTCTCTGACACGAGCGCTCTCGATGACTCCGCGAACGCCCTTGAGCGTACGCAGATGGGCTCGGGACATCGCGAAGCCACGGCAACATTCGACGTTCTTGGTTTCACTCCGACCGTCGCGACATCGCGACGCGTGGGGCTACTGGGCGCGTTGATAGCACTCGCGGTTCTTGTGGCCGCATTCGTGCTCGCCCGAGTATGCAGCTCGCGAGGCGCCGCGAGCGATGGGCGACCGGTCATTCGGGCAACGAGTGGCGCGCGATCAGACAAGAGCTCGATCGAGCTCGCAACGTACGACGATCTCGTCCGAGTCGCTGACATGCGAGACCAGCTCGTCGTGCAGATCGACGCTCACGACGGCACGACATACGTCGTCGACGACACCTCGGTTCAGTACCGCTATTCGACCGGGCCCAACCTGAACGCGCCCGAGCAACCAGCCCCCGCGCCAGAACCAACTACAGCCGAGAGATCGACGTCGGATGCGACCGAGCCAGACGACACACCAACCAAGCCAGGCGACGAGCAGCCGGCGGATACCGACGACCTGTTCTCCGAGTCGGATCTCGCCAACTGGCTACGAGCCGCCGACTGCCTTGCGCGCGACACTACGCCGAGCAAGCAGCATGCCAACAAGGACGCGAAGTGAGTCGGGCAGCGAGAGGAGCTCTTCTCGTCGCCCTTGCGCTGTGCGTCATCGTGACTGCAACCAGCGTCGTCACTGCGTCCAATACTGTGCCGGCGAGCAACCTCGGTGAGGACATCCAACCGATCACAGCGAATGACGTCAAACCCCTCGAATGCGCTGGGCTTAACCTGACGGCAGTCGTCACGGCGGGAACTTCCGGCAATGATCTGGTCGTTGGGACCGGTGCCGGAGAAACCGTAAGAGGGCGTCAAGGCACGGACTGCATTCTCGCTGGCGCAGGAGCCGACACGCTTCGCGGAGATTCGGGCAGCGACGTACTTCTAGTGCAAGCTGGCAACGATCACCTCGTTGGCGGCGGCGGTAGCGACGTCTGCTACGGAGGCGCCGGAACAGACACATTCAACAATTGTGAGACACAGATCCCGTAGACGCGCCTAGCTCGATCGTTGGCTCCAGAGCGGCTCGCGCCTATACTCGCTCGCCCCGCAACATGGCCGAGCACGCTCATCACGTTCACGTCTTCACCGAAGACATCGATAGGACGATCGGATGGTGGACCGAGATGCTCGGAGGCGAGGTCGCCTACGACGGTGAGTTCGGCGGATCCCGGAACGTCTTCATGCGGGTCGGTGAGGGCCGCATCCACTTCTACGACCAACGTCCCCGCGGCGACGGCAAGAACGCTGTCCATCATGTCGGGATCCGCTCAGACGATCTGCGTGCCCTTCACACGCACATGCTTGGGCGAGGCGTTGCCTTCCGCAGCGAGATCCGCGAGTTCGGCTCGTGGCGCTACCTCATGTGTCTGGCGCCCGACAACGTGCTCCTCGAGCTTTTCGAAGTAGAACGAGACGGGCTGGATGCCAACCTCGCGAGCTACTTTCTCGACCAACCCACTTCATGAGTGAGCTCGCGCCGACATACGAAACGATCGGCGAGCTTCCGCGCCGGGCAGCCCAACGCTTTGGGAACGCCGAGGGACTCGTCTTTGGCGATCAACGGTGGTCGTTCGTCGAGTTTGAACGCGATGTCGAACAGGCAGCGGCCGGGCTACTCGCGATTGGCGTGAGGCCGGGCGACAAGATCGCGCTCTGGCTCATGAATCGGCCCGAGTGGTTGCACGTGTACTACGGAGCAGCTCGCATCGGCGCCCTCAGCGTGCCCCTGAATACCCGTTTCCGAGAGCGAGACGTCGAGTTTGTCGTAAAGCACTCAAACGCGACAACGCTGATTCAGAACGACGTATCCGGGCCCACCCACTTCCTCGACATGACGCGAAGCCTCATGCCTGATCTAGGGAGTCGAGCTCCAGGACATCCCAGCACCGACGAGTTTTCGGACCTCAAGCGAGTCGTCACGATTGGCGCCGAACGCCGGTCTGACGCGCTCTGGTGGCCCGACTGTATCGCCAGCGGGGACAGAGCTCCGACGCCGGACACGGAGACCGGCAGCGTCGACCCGGAGGAGCCGATCATGATCCTCTACACGTCCGGGACGACCGGCTTCCCGAAGGGCGTTCAACACAGCCATCGACCACTACGCGCGATCGCTGACCGTGCAGAACGTCTCGAGATCACGCCCGAGGATGCGTTCCTCTGCAACCTGCCGCTCTTTCACCTCTATGGCCTGAGCGAGATGGGGATCATGTTTCTCCTCACCGGCAGCAAGCTCGTCCTGACGGAAGGCTTCGATCCGGATGAAGGCGTGCAGCTCATCGAGCGCGAGCACGTCACCATGGTGCACGGCTTCGACGTCCACTACGCCGGGCTCATGGAGGCTCGGGAGCGGCTGGGTGCCGACGTGTCGAGCTTGCGCGTCGGATCGATTCCTGCAGGCATGGACAGCACGTTGCCAACCGTCCGTCGCGTGATCGAGGATTTCTGCCCGGTCGTCTCCGCCTACGGACTGACCGAAGGATGGGCGTGCGGCGCGATTGGCTTTCTCGATGGAACCGCCGAGCAGCGCTGTAGACGTCCGGCTATCCGATGCCGGGCTATGAGTTCGCAATAGTCGACGGCGAGAGTGGCCAACCGGTTCCCAACGGCGAGCCCGGCGAGATACTCCTCCGTGGCTACCTCGTCATGCAGGGCTACTACAAAGAACCTGGCCTGACCGCAGAAGCGGTCGACGCTGACGGCTGGCTCCACACTGGCGACATGGGAATCATGCGAGACGACGGCTATCTCCGATTTCTCGGGCGCTACAAGGACATGCTGAAGGTAGGCGGCGAGAACGTGTCACCCATGGAGGTCGAAGGTTTTCTTCTAGATGCGCAACCACTCGAGCTCGTGGCGATCGTCGGCTGCCCCGACGAGCAACTCGATGAAGTACCCGTCGCGTTCGTGGTGCCGGCAAGCGACTGCATAAGCTCGCACGAAGATCTCGAGCGAGAGATCGTTGCGGCGTGCCACGGCAAGATCGCGAGCTTCAAGATTCCGCGACGAACGTTCGTCCTCGACGAGATGCCGATGACGGCGTCGGGGAAGATTCAAAAACACAAGCTGCGCGATCTCGCGAAGCAGATGTTGGAATCAGACACATAGCGGCTTGACGTACGACGTGCGCTCGCCCAAACTCCTCGCTCAGCAACAACTCAAACGCGCCGGAATCGACGGCGTCGAGCCGAAACCCACGGGAGGTTCAGATGCCGGTTGGCCCAAAGATTCCCTCGGTCGGACAGATTCTTGACATCGCCGATGACATCGGCCTGGAGCTGACTGAGGAGGACGCAACCTCGTTCCGGACGCTCATGTCGGGAACGATCGAGTCCTACAAGCGCGTCGATCACTATCCGGAGCAGAAGCTCCCCGTGAAGTATCCGCGCACTGGCGGCGTTCGCCCTGCTCCTGAGGACAATCCCTACAACGGCTGGTACGTACGTTGCGATGTCGAAGGCGCCGAGAACGGCCCACTAGCGGGCATGGAGATCGGCCTGAAAGACGTGGTCTGCCTCGCCGGCGTTCCAATGATGAACGGGACGCAGGCGCTTGAAGGCTTCGTGCCAGACATCGATGCGACCATCGCGACCAGGCTCCTCGATGCCGGCGCACGAATCGTCGGGAAGACGGCCGCGGCAGATCACTCGTTCTCCGGGGGTGGTCACACCTCCGCCTATGGGCCGGTTCGAAACCCGCGCAAGCCGACCCACTCCCCTGGCGGATCCTCGAAGGGAAGCGCCGCAGTAGTCGCGGCCGGAGACGTTCCCGCCGCCATTGGCGGCGATCAGGGCGGCTCCATTCGCATTCCGGCCGCCTGGTGTGGCGTCGTCGGCCATAAACCGACCTTCGGACTCGTCCCCTATACCGGCTGCGCAATGATCGAGCTGACCCTCGACACGCTTGGTCCGATCACCGACACGGTTGAAACGGCAGCGCGCGTCCTCGGCGCAATCGCCGGACCAGACCCGCTTGATCCGCGGCAGCGTGGCGTGATTCACGACGACTACGTCAGCGACTACCTGCCCGCGATCGGCAAGGGCATCAACGGTCTGAAGATCGCAGTCGTGAAGGAAGGCTTCGAGCAGCGCTCTGAGGACGTTGGTGGTCTACCCGGATCGAACCCGGAGGTGGATCGCAAGGTCCGCGACACCCTCGATCGGCTCGAAACGGCCGGTGCGACAGTCACCGAAGTCTCGGTCCCAATGCACTTTGACGGACTGCACCTCTGGAACGCGGTCGTGGTCGAAGGTGCGACCGAGTTCATGCTGAAGGGCAACAACACGGGTACCAACTGGGAAGGCTTCTACAACACGAACCTGCTCGACGCGGTGGCGCGAGGCAATCGCTCGCGTCTCAACGACATCTCGCCCACCGTCAAGCTCGTGCGACTCCTCGGCGAGTACATGAACCGCAACTACCACGGCCGCTACTACGCGAAGGCACAGAACGTCCGACACCTTGTCCGCGAAGCCTACGACGACGTGCTCGGCTCCTACGACCTACTGGCGATGCCGACCATTCCCAACGTCGCGACCGAGATTCCACCAGCCGACTGCTCACTCGAAGACGCAGTCTTCTACGGGCTGAGCATGATCAACAACACGCCGCAGTTCAACCTGACCGGCCACCCGTCTATCTCCGTGCCGTGCGGCGTGGTTGACGAACTACCCGTCGGGCTGATGTTCGTTGGCAAGCACTTCGACGATCTCCGGGTTCTTCAGGCAGCCGACGCTGTCGAGAAGCTCGGAGACTGGCAGTCCTGGTAAGAACAGCATCACAAACCGTGACGGGAGACGCGCGAGATGATCAAGCCCATCAAGCATTACACCGCCGACGATGTCCGAGAGGAATCGTTTCGACTTGGAATGGGAATCACCGAAGACGAGCTCGAGGAATACGCACGACTGCTCAACGTGATGGTCGACGCCGTGAAGGGCGTCGACCGCAATCAGGGTCGAACGTCAACGGTCTCGACCGCCGCAGGCGATATCCGCCGATCGATCGAGGATGTCACCGAGGAACAGCGCGCCGCGCGCGATCCGCTCAACGCGATCGTCCGGTTCGTCTCGGTCAGATCGAACGAGACGTCCGCAGAGTCAGGACCGCTTGCTGGCATGCGCATGGGCTTGAAAGACAACATCGCGGTCGCGGGGATCCCGATGACCTGCGCGTCAAGAATCTTGCAAGGATTCGTACCGACTATCGACTCCACCGTTACGAAACGGCTCGTCGAGGCCGGTGCTGAGATCGTCGCGATCCTGAACATGGAGAACATGGCTTTCTCGGGCGGCGGCGAGTCGAGTCACTACGGGCCGATCTCGAATCCGACCGATCCCAAGCGGGTCTCGGGCGGCTCCTCGGGCGGCTCAGGCGCATCCCTCGCGTATCCATGGATCGACGCGACCATCGGGGGCGACCAGGGCGGTTCAATCCGTATTCCAGCAGCCTGGTGTGGTGTCCTGGGCCTGAAGCCGACCCACAGCCTCGTGCCCTACACGGGAGCTGTCGGTATAGACAAAACAATCGATCACCTGGGCCCGATGACGCGAACCGCTAGAGATCAGGCGCTCATCTTGCGCACGATCTCGGGTCCTGATCCCGGGGATCCACGTCAGGTCGGCCTTGACGCGTCAAAGACCCATGCCGAGCTCGACACGCTTCTAGACGGAAGCGCGGACATGAGTCTCAAGGGGGTCAAGCTCGGAGTACTCAAGGAAGGTTTCGGCGAGCAGGCCGGGATCGAGCCCGCGATCGAAGCAGAAGTTCGAAAGGCCGTTGATCAGCTCAGCGAGCTCGGCGCAGAGCTCGTCGACGTCTCGGTGCCAGAACACCTCGCCGGGCCCGAACCATCCTTCGCTCTCTTCGCCGAAGGCATGGTCGCAAGCCTCTACGGCGGCGGCACAGGGCTCGGTACCTTTGGCGACTACTGGCCCGAACTGGCCCAGGCGTTGGGCAAGGGAATGCAGACGGGCGCGTCCGACCTCTCGCCACAGTTCAAGGCAATCGTGATGTGCGGAACCATGCTCCGCGACGAGTACTTCAACAGCACGTACGCGTACGCGATGCGACGCCGCGACGAGATCCGCGCCGCCTTCGACGCCCAACTCGAGACGGTCGACGCATTTGTGATGCCAACACTGCCCACACTTCCCTACGAGATGGACCCGACCCTGCCAATCGACGAGTGGGTCCTACGCGGCTGGGCGATGATCTCGAACACGACGACCTTCAACATGACCGGGCATCCGGCGCTGAGCATGCCCACCAGCAAGGTCGACGGCCTCCCCGTGGGCACCATGCTCGTCGGCCCCCAGCTCGCTGACGGCGAACTACTTCGCATCGCCACGGCATACGAAGCCGCCTACGGATGGCAGCTCGGCGCCGACGGCACGATGGGCGCCTAGTCGCCCCAACCTGAGACGTCAGGCGCATGCATCACAACACCGGCCTCGCGCAACCGCGCGAGGCCGCTCTGGCTCGCCTAGGGGAGCGCTCGCACGGCGCCGCCGTCGACCTGAATCGCTGCTCCGGTCAGATAAGAAGCGGCCGGCGAGAGCAGGAATGCTGCAATGCGGGCGAACTCCTCCGGCTGGCCGTAGCGGCCAAGCGGTATCCCCTTCTCCATTATTCGGCGCTGATCCACGTAGTCGCGTCCAGCAGCACTGGCCTGCTCTTCATCGAGGCTGCGGACACGATCTGTATCGATGCGGCCCGGCGCAACGCTGTTGACTCGTGTCCGTGGCGCGAGCTGGGCCGCGAGTGTCTTCGTGAGCCCGGCGACGGCCGGACGCAAGACGTTCGACGTATCGAGGTTGGGTAGCGCGATGCGAGTCGAAGACGACGTTACCCAGACGACGGAAGACTCCTCGCGAAGCTGGGGCTGAAGCCCACGCAGAAGTCGAATCGGACCGCCGACGACAAGGGCGAAGGCGTGTTGCCACTGAGAGTCGGTCAGATCGAGTGCTGCACCCGAATCGGGCCCGCCGTGGTTAACGACGATTCCATCGATTCCATCTTGAAAGGTCTCGCGGCTCTGCTCGACGAGACCGTCGACGTCCTCAGCAACCGACAGATCAGCCGTAAATGGACGAGCGCGCTCTCCGAGCGAGTCGGCCACCGGAACGAGTGGGTCGACGTTGCGCGATATGAGCAGTACATGTGCTCCCTCGGCGATGAGCAGCGTCGCGATCGCTCGGCCAATGCCTCGGCTCGCGCCTCCGACAATAAACCGCTTCCCGGCAAGCTCTAGATCCATGTCAATTGCCTCGTCCCTGCGA